>NZ_DJDT01000359.1 GCF_002432345.1 Pedobacter sp. UBA5917 | reverse complement strand
GGTGTGCCGGTAGCCGCTGCTCTGTCTGCTGGCGCATCACCAAAATCGAATCGGGATTTTTATCAACGGTTTCAATCAGCTCCTTTAAAATTTCCATTGGCCAAAATTAGCAAATTTTAGGCTGATTATATAAAACCGAAAAATGCGCCTGCCGGTAGTTTTGTAATGTATTTTTTTAACAGCATTAATTATGGATAAGGAAATAAACAAAAACAACCTCCAGCATAGCGATAACAAAAATAATGGATATGCTGATCGCACAACAGCACAGCCCAAAGATGTATTCAGCCTGCTCAATTGCCACCTGCTTTCGGCCTATGTGTATCCGCTCATTCCGATGATGGATTTTTCATCAGCAGTTGAAACGTTACTATCTATCCTGAAAAAATGGAAATAAGAAATCATTATAAAAAATTGATCAGAGGATTTAAAATGGAACATTATAAATCAATGGCATTTTTAGGAACGATATTGTTCTTAAGTGCACAAGCTGTAAAGGCACAGGTAGCCGACAGTTCACATCTTTTTACATTGGAGGATGTCTGGAAAATTGCAGGATCCCAGAATAAACAGCTTAAACTTTCAGATTTAAGCCTAAAACAAAGCAGGATTAACGTTCTGGAGGCTAAAGATCGCCTTCTTCCCGATCTAAATATCGGAGGCGACCTGAAACTTAATACGAAATTCCTCATTTACGATAAGGGGTTGTTCTCGGCTCCGCAGGATGTGCCGGTTTCGGATTATGGTTATAACCTGGGTTATAATTTTAACCTCAATCTTTTCAATGGCGGTAAAGATAGGCGAAATGTTGAAATCAAGCGTACAGAGGCAGACAGGATGGGCCATGAAGTAGAACTGCAGCGCAGTAATATTAAATACAATACTGCTGTGGCCTATTACGACCTCTATAAATTCCTGCAGTTCAGGGATTTTATTGCCTCCGAAATTTCAGCTAAAAAAAAGCAGCATACCCTCATCGAAAATCTGAATAAAAACGGTATTGTACTCAAAAGCGATGTTTTAAGAAGTTCTGTTAAGTTGTCAGAACTCGGATTAAATCTATCTGATGTTGACAAGAAAATTTTACTGGCCAAACAACGCCTGAATATACTCATGGGACTTGATGATGGACGAAGTTTGGAAATACCCTACAAAAAAGATATCGCACTTCAGCCTGCCATAGATTCGGTATACGATGATTATCTCCGCATTGCTTTAAATCAGTCGCCACAGTTAAAAGTGGCCAGCAGTGATATCAAATTGAGTGAATTGAATATCAGGCAGGCTAAATCTACCCTGTTGCCAAAGGTTTCGCTGTATTCAACCTATGGTTACACCTATCCACAGGTATCGTTTTATCCCTATTCAAATGATCTGTGGGGCTATGGACAAACAGGTATAAAGATGCAGTTCTCTATCGATAACCTGTTTAAAGCTAAACATTCAATCGCCAATGCCCTTAATGTGGGCGAGCAGCAGAATATAAAATCTGGTATTAAAAAAGAGGAGATCAGCATTCAGGTGAGGGAAGCTTATTTACAGGAGCTGCAGGCCAGGGAAGGAGTAGGGATTGCCGAAAAAAATATAATCGAAAATACGGAAACGGTAAGGGTAATCAGAAACAGTTACCTGAACCAGGAATCACTTTTAACAGATCTTCTGGATGCAGAAAACATGCTTCTCCAGGCCAACCTTAACCTCACAGCTTCGAAAGTGGCGCTAAAACTCAGTCACATAAGGTTGCTTGCCATCATAGGAATATTATAAAAAAAAAATATGGATAAAAATAGAATGGATAAAATTATAGTTACGATAACCAGGTGGTTTGGAATCACTTTGTTTACAGGTATGGTTGTTTGGGCTGCCGTTTACCTTTGGAAAAGTTATCTTTATGAGCAAACCAACGATGCCCAGGTAGATGCTTATCTATCGCCGGTAAATGCAAAAGTAGGTGGTTATATCAGTAAGATCTATTACAGGGATAATCAAAAGGTGAAAAAAGGAGATACCCTGGCGCTGATAGAGGTTGATGAATACCGGCTGAAAAAAGAAGCGGCCCAGGCAGAACTGATGGCTTCGAGGGCGAAACTGCCCATACTCAATGCCGGAGAACAGACCCAGCAAAAAAGTATTGAGGTTATAAAAGCACAGCTTTTGGGAGCAAAGGCCAAACTGGATCAGCAGCGTAAAGAATACCAGCGGTATAAAAATATGTTTGCCGAGGAATCTACCACCGCCCAGAAATTTGATAATGTAGCCACATCGCTCTCTATCATTCAATCCGATTATGCGCAGGCCATGGCTTCGCTCCATGTATCGGAATCGAAATTAAACGACATAAAAGTTCAGCGATCGGCCATAGAGGCAGAAATCAGGATAAAGGAAGCGATGCTCGAAAGACAGGAACTGGATGTAAAGTATACCGTGATTACTGCACCTTTTGACGGGTTATTGGGTAAAAAGACCATCCAGGAAGGGCAATTGATCCAGCCGGGACAAACATTGGCTTTTCTGGTTAACACAGCAGAAGAAAAATGGGTAATTGCCAATTTCAGGGAAACCCAGGTTAATACATTTAAGGCGGGACAAAAAGTATGTGTGGAAGTAGATGCTTTTCCTGACGAACTGTTTAACGGGGTAATAGAATCGCTCTCTCCAACTACCGGATCACGTTATTCCCTCCTTCCGCCGGATAATGCCACAGGCAATTTTGTGAAAATTATACAGCGTATCCCTGTAAGGATTAAACTAACCGATATTCCGGATAAACTTGCCCGGCTTTCTGCCGGCATGAATGCCAATGTTTACGTGATAAAAGATTAACGATGGAAACACATAAAATCCCTGTTTTTAAGCCCTGGGTATCAGAATGGTTGGCAAGATCAGTGATATTCGCCATATTGATGACCTTTTTATACAGTTTTGCGCTTTACAGCAATCCGGTAACGGTAATTGGTTTTTATGGAGTACAACCTACCGATGTGCAGTACGGTACCATTGTAATATATGGTTCAACGGTTGCCTTTTTAGCGCTCGATTTCCGTATTGTGAAATATTTTGCATCCAGGAATTATCTGTTAACCGCATTTGCACTTAATGCAATATGTTCACTCATTTGCTTCCACTTTAGAAATTGGTCAATTTTTATCATCTGCCAGTTTTTGCAGGGAATTACCTGTGCCTTGGTGTCGGGCATAGTGCTGAATTTGATATTCCCGCGTTTACATTCCACCAGGGCAAGGGTTATCGGTTATTCCATTATGTATGCCGGAATACAGATATCGGTGCCTCTTTATGCCATTTATTGCAGTATTGTACTTCATTTTTTTGATTTCAACTGGCTTTTTTATGGTTTAAATGTACTGCTGCTTGCCCTCACAGTTATTGTACTGATCACTATGGATGGAAAAGCCAGGATCCATAAAAAAGTTCCCCTGTACCAGGTAGACTGGATCGGTTATGTGTTTTATACTGTTTTTATTCTCTCATTGGGCTACATTTTAATATATGGCAGGCAGCTGGGGTGGCTTGGTAGTTCTACCATACTTTTACTCATCCTTTTCAACCTAATGGTATTGTGCCTGTTTATAAGGAGAGAACTGGCATTAAAACGTCCATTAATAAATTTATCAATTTTTAAGACAGGGAATTTTGTTATCGGCCTATTGCTGCTTTTTGTTTTTTATATCTTCAAAGGAACTACCGGACTTACTTACGGATATCTGGAAACAATTTTGGGGACTGATCCGCTCCATACTATTCCCGTTTGGACTGCTGTGATTTTAGGAACCGTTATCAGTATGTTTGTGGCTTCCCGTTTTGTATTGCTGGGCTACAATCTGATCAGAATTATAATGGCCGGTTTTGGCATTATGGCCCTATATTATCTATACATGGTGGTATTTGTTTCAGATCAGGGCGAAACAGCCGATTTTATCCTGCCTATGTTTATCTATGGTGCTGCCACAGGCGTTTTATTTGTGCCTATCGTTTCTTTTACTACTGCTGCAGCACCGCCGAAAATAGCATTTAATGCTTCGTTGGTTGGGATATTTGCCAGGTTTGCCGGTTTTGCTGCCAGTTTAGCTTTTAGCAACGAACTTCAGTTATACACCCGGTCTGCGGTTAAGGAAAAGGTTCGGGAAACTTTAACTGATACCAACCCACAGCTACCTGTTACTTTGCAGGATATCCACCAGGTGTACATTACTGCTGGGAACGACAGTTATATCGCAAAAGGAGCCTCCAACGGCTATTTTAATTTTTTTGTAAAAGAACAGGTATTTGCGCGTGCCACAAGAGATTATTACGACTGGATGCTGCTTGGGGTGCTTTGTGTCGTCGTTATCATCCTCATCTTTCCACAGATCCAGAATGTGATACTCAAATTGAGAAAAGATAACGTGCCTTATTAGCGACACTTATAAACAAAAAAACCTTTCATTTCTGAAAGGTTTTTGTTCGATTTTTTTGATGTACTCGGGGCGAGAATCGAACTGTGTTCTTAACCCGTTGATCTACAGATATGTTTTAGTCTAAAAGTCTAGGGCGCACGAATGACGCAATTGGAACAATAGACCGGATCTTAAATTACTTACTATTCAAAGCCTGCAAAACTTGAAAAATTGATTTCAAAGTACTACAATCCTTATCAAGTCAAAGATACAAATTCCTATTTCAATTTCATGTGTCTTATAGATTGTAACTATTTAAAGTTCCATCAATTAAAATTATTCCGTCAAGCCCTAAGCTGACTTCTCGAAATGGCAAATTATCATTTGTTGGAAAAAAACCATCATCATTATAAAGCCCCTTGGATAAAATTTCTGAAGGTTTTAATTCAAGTAACCTTTTATCAAAACCAAAAAATAATTGAGGTACTCCAACAGGAGTAGTCAGGAATTCGTATCCCCCATATCGGATATTGTTAGAGAATTGTTGACTGTTCTCTATGAAAAAGGAATAATATTTTCGGATGGCCGATTCCTCATCAAATTTAATGTCAATCCCATTTTCATCTCCTTCTGGATCAATGATAATTCCTTTTATTGGTGTACGTGAAAGATCAAAGTAACACGCGGCTCTAGTTTCTGGAGCTAATCCATTATAAGTAAGTATCTGCGAAACCTGATTAATTGCATGTTGCATAACACATAAATCGTAACCACTTGAATTACCTTTCGCCTCAAATATGTGTGAAATGTTTGATTTTTTAATCCCAATTAGATCTGGCCGATAGGCTGTTTTTTTTGTATTGCCAATAATTATCTTCGAATTAGCGATTCCGCGTGTAGTAAATTGAATTGAACTTGAATAATCATCTACATGGAATAACCATTTAATTTTAAAATGTTTTTCTGCGTAGAGTTTTGTTAGGCCTTGTCCGAAGTAATATGAGATTGTCGCCTTTTCACTTTGATTAAGGTCATGAAATCTTTTGTGTAAAGTTAAATGTCCATGATCAAGATCTGTAAAAGCAAGTGCTTTACAGATTAGTTCAGCTATTCGGTAAATTCCTGAATTAAAAACATCCTTCCAGCTTGACTTCCCTACAGTTACAATTGCTCGGGCCAGGTCAATTGGTTTTATATCCTGTGTACAGTGTGGGTATTTCGGCGAAAGTGTACACTCATTCCGCGTTTAAACTGACACCCTATTTCGCTTCAAACTGTACAGTCTTTTCCGGACCAAACTGTACGCGCTGATCGATGGATCAGACTTTTCTCTGGGAGTAATCACTTTTAATTTTTTAAGTTCAGACCAGAATAAGGGCTCAGGCGATAAAATCGCATCTGATATGATGTTTGGTCTATTAGATAGGTTTTGAGCGTCTCAGGGCGTCTTTTTGAAGGTGTTTAGTTGTGTTCTCCTGGTGTGATGCTTTATTGACCCGGTGGAAAGGGGCTGATATCCTGTTGAACTCGGTTAAGATGGGAGCTTATCAGAGGAGAGAAATTTGAGCTTGGTGATCCTATGCGTTCAGAGGGAAAGGAACAATTTAGGCAATTGCCCGGCAGTCAAATTCGCGTACAGTTTGGTCCGAAACGGACTGACCAGTTTCGTTGAAATACGCAGTGAAGACCGAATTAAGCGGCTGGAACTAGAGCTGACGGAGGCGAAGGTACAAAACTCGAACCTTTCGAGTGTCGATAAGATGCTTTTGCAGGCAATTGAGGCACTTTCTAAGCTCAGTTCGTTTTATGAGGCCTGTGATGTATTGAAAAAAAGAGAGTTGCTTGGTTCGATATTTCGGGAAATGTTGCGTTTTGATGGGATGAGTTAGGATCAAGCGGAAAAGTTGGGG
>NZ_DJDT01000031.1 GCF_002432345.1 Pedobacter sp. UBA5917 | reverse complement strand
CAATGCTGCATTAACAGCCGCTTACGGGCCGCTTGCCGACCTTTATTACACCGCCGGCACCTGTGTTTCTGACTGGAGTGCCGATCAAAGTTATCCTAGGCAGGCCGTGGGCAGAAATACCATGACACTTTTTAATTACGATCCCAATTATACCACTCAAAAAAGCTTTTCGAGAACAAACGAATCGCCTCAACAGATTTGGGTGGCCTGTTATTCGGGGATAGAAAAATCGAACTGGGTAATTTCAAAAGTACCCGACATCAATATGGCTGGTGCCACAAAAGATGCCATATTGGGCGAAGCTTATTTTTTAAGGGCTTTTTACCATTTCACACTGACCAGAAATTTTGGCGATGTGATTATAAAAACAGTTCCAAGTGATAATATAGATGCTGCTTTACAGGCTGTAAGTCCAAAAGCAAATGTATACAAACAGATTTTTGCAGATCTTGATGTTGCCGTTGCTAAATTACCCGCACATAGCCCAACGCTTGTAAAAGGAAGAACATCAAAAGAGATCGCTTTAGGATTATATGCGAAAGCTGCTTTATATGCCGAAAACTGGCCGCTGGCATTGGAAAAAGCCAAACTGGTAATTGCATCAAACAAATTTACTTTATTGGCTGATCCTGTTGATTTATATAATGTGGCCAAGGAAGATGCCGCCAGGACAGAAAATATGTGGGCTTATGAGTGCGAAAGCACAAACCCGGGCCGAAGTTCCCAATTGATGAGTCTTTATGGGCCCAAAAACAGCGATAGTCCGGTATATGGTACAACCACCTTTGGGTCGATATTCGCCTATCAGGGTTTTTACGATTCTTTTAATCCGGCTGATAAACGCCGGTTGCTGCTGGCTACTTCCTACGTTACCAAATCGGGTGCGGTTGTGGCACAGAAAGACATTACGCCGATTACGACAAAAGGTGTACTGATCAAAAAATACATGGATCCCAATTCTATTGGTGCCAATCAGGCTGTTAACGTACCTATTTTGAGATTTGCCGACGTATATTTAATTGCGGCCGAGGCCGAAGCAAGGGCAAATGGGGTTACCACCGATGCTTATCTTTACCTTAATAAAGTTCACCAAAGATCGAATGTTGATCCGGTGATTGCAGGTTTAACCAAAGATCAGTTTATTGCTGCCGTGTTACAGGAGCGGAGCTGGGAATTTTTTGGAGAGGGCGACCGTTGGTACGATCTTACCCGTACCAATACTTTTATGCAGGTAATCCCTACTGCTGTTAACGATGTTTATCCGACCAGAAATGTACAGGCAAAAAATAGGTATTTCCCTATCCCACAAGATGAAATTAATGCCAATAATAAAATTGTACAGAACCCTGACTGGAAATAAAAATAATCCCAAATAAAATTTAGATATGAAATATCCCGTAATCAAACTTTTAGTTGTTGGCCTCCTTTTGAGCAAGTTTTCTTTTGCGCAGTTCAGCATCAGGCATAAAGATGCCATCCTGTTGAATGGCGAATGGCGCTTTGCCATGGATCCGCGTGATGTTGGCGAGAAAAACGGATGGTATAAACAGGCTACAAAAACAAACTGGGACAAAGTAACTGTTCCGCATTGTTTTTCTGTTGATAAACGCTATCTGTTTTACACCGGTAATACCTGGTATAAGCGTGTTTTTACAATTGCCAAACCGCAAAATAAACGGATTATCCTGCATTTTGATGCAGCATATTATTTAACCACACTGTACTTAAACGATAAGAAAGTCGGTACGCACGAGGGCGGTTATACGCCATTCAGTTTTGATGTTACGGATGATTTAAAGGATGGCGAAAATACCATTGCGGTTGCTGTTGATAATAATACCTGGAAAGAAGGTACCATACCCGGATCAAAAGATTATGGAGAAGCCAATGATCCTTTTATGGGCTGGATCAATTACGGGGGACTAAACAGGCCGGTGTATTTAACCATTGAGCCCGAGGTTTACTTTAAAAATCTAAAAATCGTAGCTACGCCTGATCTTAAAAACGGAACGGCTAAACTGTTTGTCCGTGCTTATGTAGAAAATCCTTTGAACAGGGAGAATACTGCTCCTAAATTCGAAACCGGTTTTGATGGTAAAAGCATTGCCCTGAAATGGAAAGTTATAAAGCCACAGGTATCCGGTAAAACGGTTATTTACGAAGCTGAAACAAACCTTAGCCAAAAGCAGGTAAATCTTTGGAGTATTGATGAACCGAATCTCTATCAGTTAAAGGCTGTTTTGGGTGGAGATACACTTGCATCAAATTTTGGGATCAGAAAGATTGAAGTGAAAGGGGCGCAGTTATTACTGAACGGACAGCCAATAAAATTTGGTGGTGCGAACCGCGTGGTCGATTATCCAAATTTGGGTGCTTTAGAACCGGATAGTTTGGTTGAAAAGGATTTCAGATTGATGAAAGAAGGAGGGATGATCCTTCAGCGTTTAACCCATTATACACCCAGCGAATATTTCTATGAACTGGCCGATAAATATGGCATGCTGATTATAACTGAGGCCGGAAACTGGCAGCTTACCCCAAACCAGATGAAAAATGAAACTTTCCGTTCCAAATTTAAAGATCAGTTTTTGGAGATGATACACCGCGATTGGAACCATCCCAGTGTTTTTGCCTATAGTGTAGGGAACGAGTATGCATCGGGTAC
>NZ_DJDT01000276.1 GCF_002432345.1 Pedobacter sp. UBA5917 | reverse complement strand
CGCCAGCCGTATTTAGCCTGGCTTTAAAAATGGCTTTAGAAAGAATTCCCTTTTAACACAACATAACATGAATAAACTGTTTACTTTAACCGGCCTTTTACTCTTTACGGGTACTTTGGCCATGGCCCAAAACATTTTGAACAATCCCGGCAGCAACCACGGTAATAAGTTCGAACAATTGGGTACTATTTTACCTACGCCAAACGAGCAGCGCACGGCAAGTGGGGCGCCAGGTGTTAAATACTGGCAACAGCGTGCCGATTATAATATTAAATGTGAGCTGGATGAAAAAAACCTGGTTTTAACCGGATCTGAAACGGTAACCTATACCAACAATTCTCCTGATCCATTAACTTACATCTGGTTACAGCTTGATGAGAACGAACACAGCACCGATAAAAATGCAAACTATCAGGATGCCACCAAAATGCCTCCTACAGGCACAACCAAAAACCTTGATCAGTTAAGTGCAACTGCAAATAATGGTAATGGGATAAATATTACCAAATTAACAGATGCGACAGGCAAAAACCTAAAATATACGGTTAACAAAACCATGATGAGGATTGATCTGCCCGCAGCTTTAAGAACAGGACAGAAATTGATCTTCAATATCGACTGGAACTATAAAATTACCGATAGGATGAGTGTTGGCGGCCGTGGTGGTTACGAATTTTTCCCAGCTGACGGCAATTACCTGTTCACCATGACGCAGTGGTATCCGCGTTTATGCGTGTACAGCGATTTTCAGGGCTGGCAGAACCACCAGTTTACCGGCAGGGGCGAGTTTGCCTTAACTTTTGGCGATTTTAAAGTGCAGATGACTGTTCCTGCCGATCATTTGGTTGGTGGAACCGGAGAATGCATCAACTATAGCGCAGTATTGAACCCAACACAGTTAAGCAGGTACAACTCGGCAAAAACCGCAGCCGCTCCTGTAGAAATCCAGACTTTGGCAGAAGCTAAAACAGCTGAAACGAAAAAATCAACGGCTAAAAAAACCTGGGTTTTTAACGCCAATAATGTACGCGATTTTGCATGGACCTCCTCCCGTAAATTTATCTGGGATGCCATGCCGCAAAAAATACAGGCCAATAACAATACCGTAATGTGTATGAGTTTTTATGGTAAAGAAGCCTATAACCTGTATAGCAAATTTTCTACCCGTGCGGTAGCGCATACCATTAAAACCTATTCTGATTTTACTATTCCTTATCCATATCCGGTTGCGCAGAGTATTGAAGCGGCCAACGGAATGGAATATCCGATGATCTGTTTCAATTATGGCCGTACCGATGCCGATGGAACCTATAGCGAAAGTACCAAAAACGGGATGCTGGGTGTGATTATCCACGAGGTTGGGCACAACTTTTTCCCAATGATCGTAAACAGTGATGAACGCCAGTGGACCTGGATGGATGAGGGTTTAAACTCTTTTGTAGAGTATTTAACGGAAGAACTTTGGGACAATAAATTCCCAAGTAAAAAAGGTCCGGCTTATACCATTGTTGATTACATGAAACTGCCAAAAGATGAGTTGGAGCCGATTATGAGCAATTCTGAAAACATTGCACGTTTTGGTCCCAATGCCTATTCTAAACCGGCTACGGGTTTAAACATTCTTCGCGAAACCATTATGGGCAGGGAACTTTTCGACTATGCTTTTAAAGAATACGCCAGAAGATGGGCATTTAAACACCCTGAGCCTGCCGATCTATTCCGTACCATGGAAGATGCCAGCGGTGAAGATTTAGACTGGTTTTGGAGAGGCTGGTTTTACGGAACCGACCCTTGTGACATTTCGTTGGATAGTGTAAAATTTGCCAAAGCCGATTTTCCGAAAGAAGTTCCTGCCGCAAGATCTAGAATGGTAAAAATCGACAAACCTGCTGTAAATGCTTTTGAGGATGTTTCAAAAATCAGAAACCGCGAGGATAAAAAAATCAGTTTCTATGTAGACAAAAACACAGCTGCACAGGATTTTTATTATAAATACGATAGAGGAATGGTTACCGTTGATACTACAGTAGCAACCAAAACGGATGCTTCGGCTCCGCTAGAAGTTGTTGCCGATGCCGATCAAAGTAAATACAACAACAAGTTTTTGTACGAATTGAGCTTCAGCAACAAAGGCGGATTAGTAATGCCGGTTATTGTTGAATTTACCTATAAAGATGGTACTAAAGAAATCGATCGCATCCCGGCGCAGATCTGGAGACATAATGAACTGAAAACTTCTAAATTTTATGTTAAGGACAAAGAAGTAGCTTCTATTCTGGTAGATCCGTTACGCGAAACTGCAGATATCGATACCACGAACAACAGTTGGGGCGGTAAAGCAAAAGAAAGTAAGTTTAAAGTATACAAAATGAAAGCCGGTGGAGCTGTAAGAGGCCAATCGGTTGGTAAAAACCCGATGCAGGCAGCTGCAGGAAAGTAATAATCCTATCGTCATCCTGAACCTGTCGAAGGATTTGCTTATTTCATGCGCATAAAGACCCTGAAATAAATTCAGGATGACGATATCCCTTGTAATCCCCCTTGAAGAAAATTCATCGGGGATTATCTATTGAATCTGTGGTAAAATATTCAACAGGAAATTTTTCAGGTTCGTTACCGTCACATCATTTGACGATAGGTAAGTTTCGCTTTTTGGTGTGATAATGTACCTATATTTCGGCTCAAGATCCTTGATGCAGCTAACAAACCCTTTAGATACCGTTGGTGCATTGGAGAGTTTAATTTCAATACACGCCAGCGGTGTAATACCCTGTACGAGAATCAGATCGCATTCTGCCCCTGTTTGTGTTCTGTAGAAAAAAAGATCGGTTTGTTTTGCTTTTATCTGATAAATCTGTTCGATTACGTAGCCTTCCCACGACCCGCCTACCGCGGGATGTCCAAAAAGATCGCTATAACCTGGTATATTTAGTAACCGGTGAAGAATCCCCGTATCCCTGATGTATGTTTTGGGCGATTTAATTAAACGCTTTTTAGCATTAACAAACCATGGCTGTAAACGCCTGATCAAAAAACCGCCTTCTAAAAAATCCAAATATCGGTTTACGGTTGGTGCGCTTACCCCTAACGATCTTGCAAAAGATTCTGCATTAAACAAATTGCCATTTAAATGAGCAAGCATACTCCAAAAGTTTCTCAGCAATGTTGGTGCTAAATCTACACTAAACATCTTTGCCAAGTCTTTTTCTACATAACTTACAATAAAATCATCTATCCATTCCTTACTCAATAAATCATTTTCTGATAACAGGGATTCTGGAAATCCACCACGGAACCAATGTTCTTCAAAGCTTACTTCGTTCGGCAGCTCAGTTAATCCAACAGGGCATAATTCATTATAGGAAATTCTTCCTGCCAATGTTTCAGAAACGCCCTTAACCAGTTCAGGTGAGGCAGATCCTAACAGGATAAATCTACCAGGAGTTCTTTTTGCATCAATTAGAGGGCGTAATAAAGAAAACAATGCCGGTAATAATTGTACCTCATCAACAATTACCGTATGATCCTGAAGGCTTTCTAAAAAAGTATAAGCATCCTGTAGTTTGGCAACATCCCTTGGATTTTCCATATCAAGATAGATATAATCATCGCTTAAACTTTTTGCCAAAGTAGTTTTACCCACCTGCCGCGGTCCAAGAATAGCAACGGCAGGCGATTTTTTTAGCCTATTTCTTAATTGTTTTGTAAGAGTCCGAATAATCAACATATACAAATATATTAATTAACCTAGTAAATCGAAAGTTAAACTTTTGATTTACTAGGTTAACGCCCGTTTATTCGCTTTAAACAGACATTGTATTTTTCTGATAAATTCATCGTTGTAATATCAAGTCTATTATAAATCAATCAATCTCCAACTTTCCTGACTTTTGCCTGTTTTACTCTTTGCGGCCTAATCCCTATATTTGATATACTCATGAAATTTAAAATCACCTCAGAATATAAGCCTACCGGAGATCAGCCAAGTGCCATTAAACAACTGGTTGATGGGGTAAATTCTAACGAACACTACCAAACCCTGTTGGGTGTTACCGGATCGGGAAAAACGTTTACTGTAGCCAATGTGATCGAGCAGACCCAAAAGCCAACCTTGATTTTAAGCCACAATAAAACCCTGGCGGCACAGCTTTATGGCGAGTTTAAAAATTTCTTCCCCGAAAATTCGGTTAATTATTTTGTTTCCTATTACGATTATTATCAGCCTGAGGCTTTTATCGCTTCGAGCAATACTTATATTGAAAAGGACCTGAGTATTAACGAAGAGATTGAGAAACTACGTTTACGTACTACATCATCGTTAATGAGCGGTAGGCGCGATATTATCGTGGTATCATCCATCTCCTGTATTTACGGTATGGGTAATCCTGAAGATTTCTCTAAAATGGTTTTCCGTTTCGGCGTTGGATTAAGGATTTCAAGAAATGCATTTTTACATAGTTTGGTCGAGATTTTATATTCGCGTACCACAACAGAATTTAAACGCGGAACTTTTAGGGTTAAAGGCGATACTGTAGATATTTTCCCCGCCTATCTGGACCATGCTTACCGGATTTCTTTTTTTGGTGATGATATTGAAGAACTTTCGGCTATTGATCCCGTTTCGGGTAAAACTTTGGAGAAACTGGAAGATATGGCCATTTATCCTGCCAATCTTTTCGTTACACCGAAAGAACGTTTTAATCAATCCATCTGGGGTATTCAGGAAGAATTAGAAGTACGTAAAAACCAACTGATTGCCGACAGGCATTTATTGGAGGCCAAAAGGCTCGAGGAAAGGACTAATTTCGATATCGAAATGATGAAAGAACTCGGCTATTGTTCTGGTATCGAAAATTATTCGCGTTTCTTTGATGGCAGACAGCCGGGCATGCGCCCTTTCTGCTTGCTGGATTATTTCCCTGATGATTATTTAATGGTGATAGACGAAAGTCACGTTACCGTTCCGCAGATCAGGGCCATGTATGGTGGTGATAGATCGCGTAAATTATCGTTGGTTGAGTACGGCTTCCGCTTACCTGCTGCGCTAGACAATAGACCATTAAACTTTAACGAGTTCGAAGCACTTGCCCCGCAGACCATTTATGTAAGCGCTACACCGGCCGAATACGAATTAGAAAAATCAGAAGGTGTAGTGGTAGAACAGGTAATCAGGCCAACCGGTTTATTGGATCCCGTGATCGAAATCAGACCGGCGATAAACCAGGTTGATGATCTCTTGGATGAAATTGATATTACCATAAAAGATGGCGGCAGGGTATTGGTAACCACTTTAACCAAACGCATGGCCGAAGAATTGACCAAATATCTTGACCGTTTAAACATTAAAACCAGGTATATCCACTCTGAAATTAAAACTTTGGAGCGTGTAGAAATCCTCCGTGGTTTACGTTTGGGAGAATTTGATGTTTTGGTAGGAATTAACCTCTTGCGGGAGGGTTTAGATTTACCCGAAGTAACTTTGGTGGCCATTTTGGATGCCGATAAAGAAGGTTTCCTCCGTTCTGAAAAATCGCTGATCCAAACCATTGGCCGTGCTGCACGTAACGATAGAGGGCGTGTAATTATGTATGCCGATGGCATTACCGATAGCATGGAAAAAACCATTTCGGAAACCAACAGGCGCAGGGATATACAGATTGCCTATAACCTTGAGAATGGAATTACACCAAAAACGGTTGGAAAGTCGAGAGAGGCCATTTTAGAGCAGACTGCTGTACTCGATTTCTCACAAAAAGCTAGCGATAACAAAGCCAGGGCCTATATTGAAAATGCCGAAATCAGCATCGCTGCCGATCCTATTGTACAATATATGGGTAAAGCAGAACTGCAAAGGGCAATTGATAATACCCGTAAGGATATGCAGAAAGCAGCAAAAGATATGGACTTTTTACAGGCTGCAAAACTCCGTGATGAAATGTTTGCCCTCGAGAAAATGTTCAACGAAAAGTTTGCTAAGTAACGATTTAGATTAAAGAATGGTTTTCTGACAAATTTGAATTACAATTGCAGTTCAATAAGTTATCTAAAAACCATTTAAATGAAATCTTTTAAACTCGTAACGCTGATCGTACTCGGCGCTATCGGTCTGAAAAGTCAGGCCCAAAATTCTGCGGCAATAACTTTGCCGCTTGCAGGCAATGCATACAGTTCCTTACACCAGGATTCGGAGAAAACCTTATCCAATAAGGGGATTGTAAACTGGAGCAATCCAAAAGAATACTTTACTGCTTATTTCAGGATTTCAAAACCTGGAACAATTGTCATTTCATTGGGCGAAAAACCGATTCTGGATGGGAAATCTACCTTGGAGTTTTCCATTAACAATCAGCCAAAAAAGGTAGATTTCGACGAAACCAAACCTTTAGAAGGTAAAATTGGCGAATGGGCGGTTAAAGATACCGGTTATATAGCCATCAGCATTAAAGGGCTGAACAAAAGCGGCACTAAATTTCCTTCCATCCAAAGCTTAACCATTAGTGGAACCGCTACCGAAGGTAAAACAGCCTATGTTAAAAACAACGAAGGCAATTTTTTCCATTGGGGCAGGCGAGGACCATCTGTACATTTAAACTACCAACAGCCCGAAAATGTAAATGCAGAATGGTATTATAATGAAGTAACCGTGCCAAAAGGCGAAGATATTCTGGGTTCTTACTTTATGGCCAACGGTTTTGGCGAAGGTTATTTTGGCATGCAGGTTAACAGTCCGACCGAAAGACACATCCTATTTTCGGTATGGAGCCCCTTTAATACCGATGACCCAAAAAGTATCCCCGAATCGCACAAAATTAAAATGTTGAAGAAAGGCGAAGCCGTACATACTGGAGAATTCGGCAATGAAGGCTCAGGCGGACAGAGCTACCTAAATTATATGTGGAAAGCCGGAAATACATACAGGTTTTTGCTTCACGGTATACCGGGAAAAGATAGCATTACCACTTACACCGCCTATTTTTTCGCTCCTGAAATCAATAAATGGCAGTTAATCGCCAGTTTTACCAGGCCCCAGACTAAAACCTATCTAAAACGTTTCCATTCATTTTTAGAGAATTTCTCGCCGGTACAGGGCGATTTATCAAGAAAAGTGCTGTTCGATAATCAATGGATCTGCGATGATAAAGGCACCTGGCTACAGTTAAAATCAGCACGTTTCACTACTGATAATACCGGAGCGAAAGGTTACAGGATGGATTATCAGGGAGGAGTTGATCATGGTGCATTTTATTTAAAAAATGGTGGTTTTTTTAATGATTATACTACACCAAAAAAAATATTCACCAGAACCTCTGCGGGCAAAAAACCAGAAATAGATTTTAGCAAATTGCCATAACATTCAAAATAATTATGGAATTTTGAAGCTTCACCAAAAAATAATACAGCACAATGGACGGGCAAAACAGAAAGGACATTTATCCAGGATTAGAAGTCGGGATTATCCTGAAGAAAGATCAGCGATCGGGCAACATCACTTACGGAGTAGTTAAAGACCTGCTTACTTCATCGGCATTTCATTCAAGGGGAATAAAAGTGCGGCTCGAAGATGGCCAGGTTGGTCGTGTGGCAGAAATAGTTGAAGACTAATAAAATGCTCCATTAAAACTTTTATCGTCCGTTTTACGTATTATATTGTAATAACATTGCAATTAAAGGCTAAAAAAGTAACAAAATAAATGTTTCGACGTCTATATTTGTAACAACAGTAATTTAAAGAATGGCATTAGTAAAATTCATTTTTATCACAATATTGGTACTTTGGCTCATCAGAATGCTGATCAGGCTGATCTTACCCATGCTGTTTAATAATCTGGCAAGCAAAATGCAGAGTCAGGCAACAGGACAGCAGCAACAGAGAAGGCAGAAACCCGAAGGTTCTATTTCGATAGATTATATGCCTCCAAAACCCGATCAAAGTAAAACCGACAAACTCGGTGATTTCGTTGACTACGAAGAAATTAAATAAAACAGAAACCCTGAACTTGCTTCAGGGTTTTTTGTTTAAAAAAAATCAACACTCCCTACTTCAAATAAACTCCTTTTTAATATGTAACTTGCTTAATGTCTTTTTTAATCCGCTTATTCATTTTAACAATCATTACTAATTATGCCTTTGCTCAAAAGGTTGATAGTGTTGGCTTCGCATCATGGGTATCAACAGCCAAAGCAGATAGCCTGAGAATTATTATGGGTGATGATACTGTAATTGCTGAGGGCAGAAAGCTTATTTATCACTCGGAAAAAGCCAGAATGGCTGCTTATCCAGGGAATTATGCTGCCTTAAATGCTGATTTCAAAAATGAGTTTAAATATCCCGAACAAATAGCCAAAAATCTATCTGGAAAGATAAAAATTAGTTTTATTGTAGATCGGGACGGCACCTTATATTCATTCGCAATCCTTGATTGTTTTAATCAGTTAATGGCCGAAGAGGTCATCAGTACATTAAAAAATATCAAAAAATGGATTCCCGGAAAGCAGAGTGGTTATATTGTAAGGCAACCAATGAAACTAAGTTTTTGGATTCCTAAAAAGGAATGAAAATAAATCCGCACCTATACATCTGACTAGCAAGGTCCGTTTTGTTGGTCGATCCTTTTAAGAATATAAGATAAAACGATCGTATACGCCACATAGGTTACGAATACAAAAAAGCCAAGCTGTAGGGCAGAATTATTCACCGTCACGGTTTTTAAAGTATCATTTTTCATATTAAGTCCTGAAAGTTGGCTTTTTAGGATACCATTAAGACCAATATAGGTCATTCCGATACCTACCACCATTACATCGGCCATATCCCACTTACCAAGATCGAACGCCAAAAACCGCAGCGCCTTTTGGCTTCCGAAAAGGTGTCCGCACGATACATGCACACCGCGGGCAATAATGCGCAGTAAGGGAAGTACCACAACAAAAACGAGCAATAATACACCCACCAATACCGCATCAGGTTTTGGTTGCTCAATCAATGTGCCTATAATTCCCAATATACTTTTACTCTGGAAAAAGAGTACCTGGTTGGTAAAGGCAATTTTATCGCCCAAAAAAGCAAATTCGAGTGTTTGGAGGCGGGCATCAACCTCTATAATCGGCGAAGTAACACCAACAGCGAGCAGAATAAATGCAAACAACAGCGACATAATGAAAAGGGGAACATGTAATTGCACACGTTTTCTTAAAAACAGCCATAAAGTAAGTGCAATAACCACACAGCCTAACATACTCAATGCAGATTGAAAACTATCTTTCTTAATCTCTGCCAATCTCGAATTCACCAAACGGTCGTAAGCCTTTGCATTTGCAACATGGTACTTCCTATAAATGTTTCGTTCAACAGTAGTTATAGTGGTATCTGTACTGTCGTAAGTCTGCGCTTCGAGCTCATCCATTTTACTGGTGGCAATGCCCTTTAACCGCTTCAAACTGGTGGGGCTGGTAATTTTCGTTACAATGGTTTTAGCGAATGATGGTACCTGTGCATGAATTTCATCTACATCTACAAAAGTTTTAAATGCCAGTTTTTTAAGCTTTCCTCCTAGGCTTTTTTGCGGTTTTGTTACTTCTGCCACGGCCTTATTTACCAATCCATGCAGCTCCTTTTCAACTTCTTTGCGCATTTCCGTTTTCTGTTGGCCTGTAAGTTTGAAGCCTTTCACCCTACGATCAACAACTGCAGAAATCTTCTCACCCCAGCGGTCTACCGAGAATATGCCAAAAGTAATATTGTTTGATAAACTATAATCTTCTTTGATATGTTTTTGCTCAACCGAAAGCTGGTGGAAGCGGTATCCGAAATAAACCTCTCCAAATAAAAGGATACTCAATGCCGCAATTAGCAAAACAGGAGCAATTCTGCTCTTTTTTTTAGGTGTATCCTGGGTTGTTATCGTTTCCATAATAATTATCGAACAGCTGAAATAAATGTTTTAATGGGTATCATGCGGTGTGATGAACTTCAATATCGTAGAAAGAATGAGTCCGTAAAGCACAAAACTGATAAATATGATATACCCTGGCTGCAGCGCCGTATTGTTGGTGGTTAAAATCGTGAGCGAATCGTTTTTAATGTTCAGTGCCTGAAGCTGCCCCTCTAACAAACCATTTAGCCCGATGTAGGCCATCAGGATGGCAATTACAATTACATCGGCCATACTCCACTTGCCCGATTGAAAAGCAAAGTATTTAATAATGCCATTTTCGGCCAATTTTTTATTCCCCAAAAGGTGGATACCCGTTGATGTTAGTTTCACTACAGGAAAAAGGATACTAAAGGCCAGAATCAGTACGCCTACCAGTATCGAATCGATACCGTCTTGCCCAAGCAGCACCTTAACCACATCCATAATACTTTTACTCTGAAAAAACAGTACCTGATCTTTAAATATTACATGTTCGCCCAACAGTACAAAATCGAGCGAACGGATCCGCGCATCTACCTCGATCATCGAAGCGGTTAATCCTACAGCCAAAAGAATAAAGGCAAAAAACAACGACATTACAAAAAGTACCACATGCAGGTCTTTACGTTTACGCAGGCCCCACCAAAAACCAAGCACAACCACCACACAGGCCAGCATACCTAAAGAATAAGCATAGGTTTTGCTCCGGATCTGAACAAGAGATGTGGTTAATTTCTTATTCAGGGCATCGGTAGACGATACCTGATATCTTTTGTACATCGCCTTTACGGATGTAGCGTTTGCAACGAAAGCACTATCGAGCTTCTCTTCATCAGCAAGCTCGTTAAACTCGCCGATGGCCATTTTACTCAACTGTTTCTTGTTTTTAGGATTATCTACCTCTGCAATTATTTTTCTGGCAAAAGCAGGCACCTGTGCTTTAATGCTGTCGGAGTTTACAAAATTTTTGATGGCGAATTTCTGTATTTTTCCCCTGATGGTTTTTTTAGGTTTATTAACCAATCCTTCCGCTTTATTGATGAGCGCAAGCAATACCTGTTCTACTTCTGTTTGTAAAACCTTTTTCTGTTTTTTAGTCATTTTTAGGTTACGTACCTGATGATGCACGATCCTGGATACATTATCTTTCCACTGCTGTACAGAGAAAAGCCCATAAGTGATGTTATTGATATCGGAATAATCTTCCTTGATCTGCTCCTGTTGACCGGAAAGCTCATGCAACCGAAAACCAAAATAGCCCTCGGCACCAAGCAACAGGGCAAGTGCCAGTATAAGCAGCAGTTTAGGAAGAAAAGACTTCCGCTCCTTTGTATGTTTTTCCTGTGTTTCCAAGCCGATTAATTTAAATGGTTAGGCCAATTGATGGTAAAATTTGGTTTGGTACCGTGAGATAAAACCATTAACACAAAAAAAGGTTTTAAAAGTAAAAGAATATAGTAGTAATAAAGGAAATAGCAATTGAATTGAGCCGAACAGTCAAGTAAATTGAGCCATAGAGAAAATATACGGCACATAAAAGTGTTGATCTTTGTTTTATAAATAGATATAAATCAGCAATGGAAAATATAACAAAAATAAATCTTGGTAAAAACGGACCGCTTGTTTCCAAATTGGGATTAGGCTGCATGCGCATGTCGTCTGTTTGGGGTAGCCCGGTAAATGATGAAACAGAAAGCATCGCAACCATTCAGGCAGCTTTGGATAATGGCATCAATTTCATCAATACGGGCGATTTTTATGGCGCAGGCCATAACGAAATGCTTATTGGCAGGGCCATTAAAGGCCGAAGGGATGATGCGTTTATCAGCGTTAAATTTGGGGCAATATTTTACAACGGGCAATGGTTAGGACTTGATCTCCGCCCAATGGCCATTAAAAATTTCATCAACTATTCTTTGGTGCGGTTAGGAATTGATACCATCGATCTTTATCAACCCTGCAGGTTAGATGGCAGTGTACCTTTGGAAGATGTAGTTGGAACAATCGCCGACCTGATCAAAGAAGGAAAAGTACGCCATTTGGGTGTTTCGGAGATTACTGCCGATCAGCTCCGCAAGGCGAACGACATACATCCTGTTTCTGCGTTGGAAATCGGCTATTCACTCGCCGACCGTCAGATTGAAAAAGATTTATTGCCAACTGCAAAAGAGCTGGGAATTGGTGTAGTGGCTTTTGCAAATACAGCCGAAGGTCTGCTTACCGGCAACATGAAAGCGCCTTTGGCTGCCAGCGATTACCAAAATCACTTTTCGAGATTTCAGGGCGAAAACCTGATCAAGAATCTGGAAAAAGTAGAAATATTGAAAAATATGGCAGAAGAAAAAGGTTATACACCTACACAATTGGCCATAGCGTGGGTAAATGCCCAGGGCAGCCATATTATGCCATTGGTAAGCATGAGCAAAAGATCGCGCCTGCCAGAAAACATAGCTGCCATGCAGATCAGTTTCACGGCCGATGAAATAAACACATTGAATACACAATTTTCTCCGGGTGCCATACTGGGCGGAACCTATTTACAGCGATAAACGGTGGGGCTTACATTAGCCCTACCTTTTTATATCTTTATATTATGGTAAACCCAACCGAAATTATTCCAGGTGTAATCTTTTATTCTTATTTCTCGCATAAAAGGAAAGAAAAGGTGGCCTTTTTGGCACACAATACCTTAGTGCTTCAGGTTGCAGGGCGTTTTGAAATTGAAACAACCAGCGAGAAGATAGCCATGGAAAAAGAACAAATGTTGTTGATCCGCAAGAACCAATTGGCAGAGCTGACCAAAACTCCTTTAAATGGTGAGAATTACCAGACCATTATTATCTGTTTAAAAGAAGATCTACTCCGGCAGATTGCTTTGGAAGAACAGATCAGTATTGATAAAAAATATACTGGTCCCAATAATATTCTAATTCCTACCAATGAATTTTTGAGGGGCTTTTTCCAGTCTATTATCCCTTATGTGCACCATCCTGATGAAAGCATTACCAATGCCGTAGGGATGTTAAAGGTAAAAGAGGCCGTGCAGTTGTTATTACATGCCATGCCCGAACTAAAAACTTTCTTATTTGATTTTTCTGAGCCTTATAAAATAGACCTGGAAAAATTTATGCTCAACAACTTCCATTTTAATGTTCCTGTAGAAAAGTTTGCACAGCTAACGGGCAGAAGCCTTGCCGGTTTTAAACGCGATTTTCAAAAAACATTTAACATGGCCCCGAGGCATTGGTTACAGGATAAAAGATTGCTGGAGGCAAGGCACCTCATCGAAAGTAAGAACAGAAAACCATCCTCAATTTATCTTGAACTGGGATTTGAAAGTTTATCACATTTTTCGAGATCATTTAAGAAGAAGTTCGGGAAAGCACCTACCGAATAATCAATTTGGTCTATCATCCTTTTAATGCAAAAAGATTTGAGCCAATTGGTTTTTAAATCTAAGATATCCCCTCATCCAACATCATTATCTGTATTTCTATTTTACCACTTTGATAGGAGCAGAAAAATACATTGCATTAAAATATATCACAAAAAACAGCTAGCGCTAAAATACCCTTTAGTAAGTATTGTTCAATGATTTGGCTATACGTAATTTTAATTAACGGACAAGAAACAACTACATAATTAAGCGCGCTTAACCATGCCTGAAGAACAAAATATTCTGGATTCATCAATTGCTGTAATCATAATTCTATTTCTTTTGAACGTGATTGCTGAAAAAATTACCCAGCCTATCCGAAAATATTCTCTTTTTAGCAGACCAAATGGGTGAGGACCCAATCTACCCCAAAATTGTAAATAATGAACATTTAACAGATTACATTAATACGCCACTTTTAAATTTTAAACCTCCCAAAACAACTATTATAAACGAGATAAAAGTACCGGAAAACCCCTTAAACCACATTGCGCTCAGTTTATCGGGCGGTGGTTACCTTGCGGCTTCATTTCATTTAGAATCTATGTTTTATTTGAATAAGGTTACATTAAAAAATAAACCTTTGCTCGAAAATGTAAAAATGATTTCAACTGTATCTGGCGGAACCATTACCGGTGTGGTATATGCCCTAATGATGCAGCAGAAGAAAGATTTTGACACTTTCTATAAGTTTCTTTTAGATAATCTTCAAAATCTGGATTTAATAAAGACCTTTTAAGAATAATCCTTACCAGCTATATTAAGATATGGATAATGCGATAGCTAAATAAAAAATACATTTTGCCCAACACGATGTGAAATTTTATACAAACCAATTCTTATGGATAAAATTTGGCTGTGCCTGAAATCCGTATCATTTAAAACAACATTGACATATGTTCCTTAAAAAATGAAATCAAAGCAATTAAATAACCATAAATACCTATATTGCAATAACTTAAACAAACACAATGAGCTCTCAAATTTCAAATAAACAAATCAACTTTCCCGTAAAGGGCACTGATTCTTATTTTCTAAACGTTGTGATAGGAAATGGTCAGACGGGAACCACTACTTTTAAAAATTTTAACAATGTGCAGTTTTCACCTGATGTTTTAAACGCACCTGTAGGAAAGGGTTCTTCGATTAAGGGCAAATCGTCTACAGTGGTTTCTGTTGTGATTGATGTCAATCCGGATACCGATAACCTGATTGTAACATACTATTTAACCAATGCGCCCAAAACGGGCGAAGAGCTTAAAAACTTAATTCCCATTGGGATTTCAAGTATGACTGTTCAAACCAATTCAACAGGAATTTTCCTTACCACCTTAAATTTTATTTAAGATGAAAAGAGTTTACATTCTATTAATCGTGATGTTTGTTGCCAACGGCCTTTATGCACAACAGACAGACGTTTCAAGTGTTTCATCTACCTCTGCCCCAGCATTTACCGTACTCGGAATCAGCCCTACCGAAATAGCCAAGCCTAGCAACTGGAATAAATTTCAGGCTTCATTGTATCAAAACCTAACCGGTAATGATGGCGCGGCACCAAAAAACTTTGCGATGGAATTTAAGCCGTATTGGCTAAGCGACCATAAGAATTTTAGTTATAAAGACTATTTGGAAAAAGAGGGTTTTAGCTTAAGAAATTTATCTTTATCTATAGCATCTGCTAAAGTACCTTATAACAAAGATACGGCGCAAAGTCTGGGTTTTGGATTTCGGTTACCCATCACTTTCGCAAATAAAAAAAGACAGGCCTTGAGTCAGGCTTTAATTGCAGAATCAAATGCACTGAAAAAAAAGATTACATGGCAGCCCAATTTTATTTTATACATCAACGACT
Source organism: Pedobacter sp. UBA5917 (assembly GCF_002432345.1). Taxonomy (GTDB): domain Bacteria; phylum Bacteroidota; class Bacteroidia; order Sphingobacteriales; family Sphingobacteriaceae; genus Pedobacter. Next base: position 31,990 of record NZ_DJDT01000276.1, on the reverse strand, counting down.
TTAATGGTTCAACTGTTGAAGACCTCAAAAATGATATTGAAAGCAAGATTAAAACCCCTGCAACAGGAAATACGTTGTGGGCGGACAGAAGTCAAATACAGGCCATGCTTACTGATACGTTATCAAAAGCACTGTCATCAATGGCTACTGATACACTGGATGCAGCTAAAAAACTAGCCGTGATTTCCATTGTTGGCGAATATATCAACAATTATAATGAAGCTCCGGCAGCTGCAATGAGCGAAAAAATAAAAGAGGCACTGAATGAAACAGGTAATTTTCAGTTAAGCGGAGCGCTTGCACTGGCCTTTCCAACTAATCAATTCGATTATTCCAAGTTTTCTCAGGCTGCAGTTTGGATTGATTATACTTCGAAATTTGGAAAAAATAGCCCGATAGACGGAACGGCGGCATTACGGTATGTACGAACCTTTGCTACAGACTCTGTTACTTCTTCGAGCAATTTCGACTTGATTTACAAACTCAATTTTGCACTCGGAACTGCCCAAAAATTTACCGTTTCGGCTTGGGCTGTACTTAGGAATAAATCAAACGATCTACCGAATATCGTAGTAAACAACATTACCTATACCGCTGCAAAAAACACCTGGGACAATAAGTATGGATTGGATATTGCCTACAAATTTTCAAATAGCATTGCTTTATCTTATTCATTCGGAAAAGATTATAAAAATCCCGCAGGGGCAGTTACCAAACGGAATCAACTAATAAGTTTTCTAAATCTTTTCTATTCATTGAATGCAAAATTGGTTAATGGAAACATTAAATAAACTTAAATATGTTTCTAACAACCTTTCGTACCTGGCAGGATAAAAGTGTAACAGGTTGCGAAAATAGATTAATTAGAAAGATCAGTAAAAACAAAAACGGCTTTCTGTTAGAGAAAAGCCGTTTTATGTGAAGATCATTTTTTTTAAGTGGTCCCGACGAGAATCGAACTCATATCTAAAGTTTAGGAAACTTCTATTCTATCCGTTGAACTACGGGACCATTTTATTTGAGCAGGGCAAATATAATAAAAGTTTTGATGCAGCGAAGCCATTTTAAAAAGCATTTTATAAAATGAAAATTGTCAATTAAAAGAAACAAAAACCGCGGTAAGCTACTTCCTAACTATCAAAATTACTCTTTTTTACAAAAAAATCTGCTACAGATCGTCCATCTTAAAAAACTGTACTACTCACCATAAAAAATCTTTTCAATAGCCTGATCTTTGGTTATCAATTTATTAGAATATGAAATTAGCAAATAATAAAATCCTGATTACCGGTGGTGCAACAGGTATTGGCCTCGGATTGGCCGAAAGGTTTATACAAGAAAACAATACCGTAATTATCTGTGGCCGCCGTGAATCTGCCCTGCAGGAAGCAGCAGAAAAATTGCCCTCGGTAATTACCAAAGTGTCTGATTTATCAGATGAGGCAGGCAGAATTGAATTGTACAATTGGATTGCCGAAAATCATAGCGATTTAAATGTATTGGTAAACAACGCCGGAATCCAGAACTGGATGAAAATCGGGGATGAAGATTTCTACGAAAAAGCAAATGATGAAATCGCAACCAACGTTTTGGCTCCCATCCATTTAACTAAACTTTTTACCAAATTAAATGCGCTAGATACCATTATTAATGTAACTTCTGGTTTAGCTTTTGTACCTTTTTCGCAAATACCTGTTTATTGCGGAACCAAGGCCTTTATGCGATCGTTTACACTTTCTTTACGTCATAGCCTTAAAGATTCGAGCATAGAAGTGATCGAAATGATCCCTCCGGCCTTAAATACCGATTTGGGGGGTAAGGGTATCCATGATGCCCACCCTGCCGTGAGCGATTTTGTAACATCTGTATTTGAGCAAATGAAAGAAGGGGAAACTGAATTAACCTTTGGCACAAGCGCAGACAGGGCAAAAGCAAACAACGATACGATAAGCGAATATTTTAACCGGATGAATCCTTAATTTTATTCGAAAAGCAAAAGCCATTTGATCAGTTCGACCAAATGGCTTTTTTGATTTTAACCGGTAGGATTTATCTAATTACACTACCTTCCTGAAACTTCTCTGCAGGAGCTACAAAAGTAAGTTTTCCTTCTGCGTTTTCGGCCATTAGGATCATTCCCTGTGATAAAATCCCTTTAATTTCTCTCGGGGCCAGGTTTACGATCATACTTACCTGTTTACCAACAATATCTTCTGGTTTGTAATATTCGGCGATACCAGAAACCACGGTTCTTTCGTCAATACCGGTGTTTACGGTCAACTGTAATAGTTTTTTAGTCTTTTCTACTTTCTCCGCAGCAACAATGGTAGCCACACGGATATCCATGGCAGAAAAATCATCAAACTGGATATTTTCTTTAGCAGGAACGGGCGTTGCTGTAGCTGCAGCATTACTGGCTTTGCTCTGGTTTAATTTATTGATCTGGAAATCAATTTCGGCATCTTCTATTTTTTCGAATAAAAGCACAGCTTCACCAATTTCGTGGCCACGTTTTAATAAATTAACTGTACCAGCATTATCCCAATCATGTCCGCCGTTTTTAAGCATTTTCATTAGTTTTTCTGCTGTAAAAGGCAAGAAAGGTTCGATCAGAATCTGGATGTTGGCAGCGATCTGAAGTGAAATATGCAATATGGTCCTTACACGGTCTTCGTCGGTTTTAATCAGTTTCCACGGTTCAGTTTCGGCAAGGTATTTATTACCCAAACGGGCAACATTCATTACCTCAGATAAAGCTTCCCTGAAACGGTAATTTTCGATAGAAGCCGAAATTTTTTCAGGATAACTGGCCAGTTCATCAATAACGGCCTGATCAACTTCTGTAATTTCCATACAGGTTGGTACCGAACCGCCGAAATATTTATGCGTAAGCACCACTACACGGTTTACGAAGTTACCCAGGATGGCTACTAACTCATTATTGTTTCTTGCCTGAAAATCTTTCCAGGTAAAATCGTTATCCTTGGTTTCGGGAGCAGTTGCCGTTAATACATAACGCAATACATCCTGCTTGCCTTCAAATTCCCTTAAATATTCGTTCAGCCAAACTGCCCAGTTTTTAGAAGTCGATATTTTCTGACCTTCGAGATTTAAAAATTCATTTGCCGGAACATTATCTGCTAAAGTATATCCCCCATGCGCCATTAACATGGCAGGGAAAATAATGCAATGGAAAACAATATTATCTTTACCGATAAAGTGAACCAGTTTGGTTTCGTCGCTTTTCCAGTATTCTTCCCAACCACACTTATCGTTTTCGTAACTGCTGATATAATATTCTTCTGCTTTTGGATTCCATACATCAAGTTTTGCATAATTGCAAAGTTCTTTAGTAGCAGAAATATAGCCAATAGGGGCATCAAACCATACATAAAGCACTTTACCTTCTGCATCGCGGAGCGGTACTCGAACACCCCATTCTAAATCCCTGGTCATTGCCCTTGGCTGTAAACCTGCATTTAACCAGCTTTGACATTGCCCGTAAACATTCGGGCGCCATTCTTTATGGCTTTCGATGTAAGTTCTTAAACGGTCTTCGTATTTATCGAGTGGTAAAAACCAGTTTTTAGTCTCTTTTAAAATCGGTTTGTCGCCCGATAGGGTCGATTTTGGATTAATTAAATCAGTAGCATTAAGTGTTGAACCGCAGTTTTCGCACTGATCGCCGTAGGCATTTTCGTTACCACATTTAGGGCAGGTACCGGTAATGTAACGATCGGCCAAAAATTGTTTAGCAGAAGGATCGTAGTACTGTTCGGTAATTTCTTCTGTAAAAACACCTTTTTCGTACAGGGTTTCGAAGAAATCCGCCGCTGTTTGGTGGTGGGTTAGTGAAGATGTTCGGTGATAGATATCAAAAGAAACCCCAAATTCTTTAAAAGAATCGCCAATGATTTTATGGTACTTATCTACCACTTCCTGAGGGGTAATTCCTTCTCTTTTGGCTTTCAAAGTAATCGGAACGCCGTTTTCGTCAGACCCACAGATGAATTTAACATCTCGTTTTTTTGATCTCAGGTAACGGGCATAAATATCTGCAGGGATATAAACACCGGCAAGGTGCCCAATATGAACCGGTCCATTGGTATATGGAAGCGCCGCAGTTACGGTATATCTTTTTATTTTACTATTATCCAAAACAATTTTTATTAATTTGGCAAAGATAAGTGTTTTGAAGATGATTAAGCAGCCCCCGTATTTAAAAAAAGGAGATAAAATTGCCCTGGTTTGTCCGGCAAAAAAATTACCCAAACCTATAGACCAAGCCATTGAAATATTAAACAGCTGGGGGTTAGAGGTTATTTTAGGCGATAGCGTATACGCAAGCCACCACCAGTTTGCCGGAAGCGACAGTTTAAGAACAAAAGATATCCAACGTTTTCTGGATGATCCATCTATAAAAGCCATTATTTCAGGTCGTGGGGGCTATGGCACCATCCGCATTATTGATCAGCTCGATTTTACAGCATTTAACCAAAATCCAAAATGGTTTGTAGGTTTTAGCGATATTACGGTGCTGCTTTCGCATCTTATTGCACAAAGCCATACACAATGCCTACATGCACAAATGCCCTATACTTTTGATGAATCTACCGAAGAGGCATTAACCTCTCTGCAAAAGGCTTTATTTGGCGAAAAACAGGAGTATAATTACCGAAGTACATTTAAAAATAGGGTAGGAGATGCCAATGGCATTTTAATAGGCGGAAACCTGACTTTATTGGCTATGATGCAGGGTTCGGTTTCGGAAATGGATTTTATAGATAAAATTCTATTTCTGGAAGATGTTGGCGAGCACGAATACAGTATAGACCGTATGCTGCGTATGCTAAAAAGAGCAGGTAAGCTGGCAAAATTAAAAGGCCTGATTGTTGGTGCTTTTAACGAAATAGCAGAAGAAAAAATTTCTTTTGGACAAACAGTGGATGAAGTGATCTGGGATATCGTAAAAGAGTATGATTACCCAGTTTGCTTTAATTTCCCGACAGGGCATATTGAAAATAACCTGTGTATGACTTTAGGTGCAGAAGTAGCTTTAGAAGTAGAAACCAATAACGTTCAATTTAAATATTTATAGATGGCGATTTTAGATAATTTAGGAAAATACCGTAATACAGGTTTATTGCTGTTGCGCTTAGGTGTAGGTGTAATGTTTATCATCCATGGCTTCCCGAAGTTGGCCGGCGGGCCCAATAGCTGGACAAGCCTGGGTGGAAGCATGAAAGTGATCGGAGTAGATTTTCTACCTATATTCTGGGGATTTATGGCTGCAGCAACCGAAACCTTTGGTGGTTTTCTTTTAATTGTAGGTTTATTTTTTAGACCGGCCCTGATTTTATTAATTTTTACAATGATTATCGCTTCTTTGGTTCATTTTGGCAAAGGAGACGGGTTACAGGGTGCCAGCCATGCCATTGAATTGGGCATTGTATTTTTTGCCCTGATTTTTATCGGCCCGGGGAAATACAGTGTGGATAAGAAGTAAAAAATAACAATGTAAAAGAAAGGGGATTGTAAATTTACAATCCCCTTTTTATTTTAATTATCTGTCATTAATCTGTTCAATGATAACTCCTCTGAAGATATTGGCCAGATATAGCCATTTTCGGTTGGCGATTTAGCAGGCGCACTTCCCTTTAATGGAATAGTTAGCAATAAACGGGTTAAATCCGGGGCTCTTAAACCTTCACCCAAAAATTCTATTCTTCTTTCTAATAATAAAGCATCTGTAAAATCACTAACAGTAGCAGGCGCGAGTACTGTAGTTGCATCCGACCGTTGACGAACAGCATTCAACAACAGTAATGCTTGCGCATCAACTGTATTAGTACTACGTACTCTGGCCTCGGCCAAGTTTAACAATACTTCGGCCCACCTTATTACCGGAACATAATCTGTGTATGGGCTTGCAGTGGTAAACTTAGCAACAAACTGTTTTGAGGCCGCCGAAGTAAAAATTAACGACCGTCTTTTATCTGTAGATTTCCACCCTGTATTAGCTATAACACCAATTGGATTCAAAGAAAATTCTGTTGTACCAGGTGTGGCATTTGTAAAATAGAAATACGAAGCCAAAGAGTTTTGCGTCCCAGGATAATCCAACGGACTAGCTGAAGTCGTCATTGGCAATGAAAATACAGATTCGGCTGTAGTATATGGTGTTTTAAACACAGTAGTAATATCCGAAACCAGATCGTTTGCTACATTTGCCTTTGCTTTAAATGGAGCAACTGCAGGCACCAGTTTATTTGCTTCTGTAATTACATCGGTCCATTTTCCCATCGTCAAATAAACCCTCGTTTTTAATGCTATTGCAGTATTTTTATGCGCCCTTGTTGTGTTAAGCAAAGCTGTTGCATTTGTAGCTGGAAGATTTGCTTCTGCATAATTTAAATCAGCAATAATTTGGGTATAAACCTGATCTACCGTGCTTCTTGCCAAATCAGAAAAGCCTGGACCTGTAATTCCTGTTAAACGAAGTGGCAGTCCAGGTTTACTTCCATTTCCATCGGCATAAGGCCTTGCAAAAACCTGCAATAAACTATAATAAGATAAAGCCCTAATTAATCTTGCTTCGGCAGTGTATTTGGCACCCAAGGCATCGCCCACAACTGAATTACCTTTCGAGGCCATCCCATCGATAAAAACATTACAACGGTTAATGGTAACATAGGCCTGAGACCACAGTGTTTTAACAGAAGTTGCACTGTTTGCAAGGTTCATGCTCCAAACATCGGAAGCAGTTACCAGGTTTCCGGTCTCGTTTATAAAATCTTCTCCTCTTATGCTCCCGTAAACCAAATATCTACCTCCATAAAAAGATCCATTTTTTAACGAACCATATAATGAATTTGCCTGACTTTCGATACGGAACTGTGTATCGAAAGCATTTTCTGCAGCTACAGATGTTTTAAGTGCGGGGTCTAAAAATTCTCTTTTGCAAGAACTTGTAAATATGACAGCCGAACACAATATTGCTATGTATAAATTTCTTTTGTTCATGATTTTTTCCTTTATATTTTAAAACCCTAAGCTAAGTCCCATGGTGTAAGTTCTTGCGTTTGGACCAGAGTTTCTATCTGAACCCTGACCAGAAGAGCTTGACCCATTTGAAGAAACTTCCGGATCTGGACCAGGGTACTTAGTTATAATCGCAAGGTTTTGACCTGCTACATAAACACGGAGGCGGTTAATTCCCGATTTTCCGAATGCAGTTTGCGGAATAGTATAACCAAGGCTTAGATTTCTTAATTTAACAAAATCTCCTTTGAAAACATTTATATCCAATGGAATAGTATTACCATAAGAAACGTTATCAGTATATACAGCTCTCGGAAAATCAGTAATATCACCAGGTTTTTGCCAACGGTTCAACACATCAACTGCATTGTTCCAATACCTCTGATCGTGCAAACCTGCATTGGTTCCGTAAGATACCCAGAAACCCAATTGATAGGTTAGCATTACGTTTAAGTCAAAGTTTTTGTAACGGAACGTATTATCAAAACCTCCGTAAAACTTAGGCGCAGTATTTTTATACATCTCAGCATCAGCACTTTGAGTGATGGCTGGAGCAGTAGCACCATTATCAAGATAAGTCCAGTTTGCCTGACCAGTAGGTACGATGTGCTGATAAGTAACTGCTCTACCCGCCTTATTATAAAATATTCTTCTTCCAGTTGCCGGATCTACACCACCTGTACGCACCACATAAAGATAACCGATAGAATAACCCGGAATAGACCGGTTAACATTTTCTCCTGTAGTAGTAGAGCCCGTTGGAGTTATAATTTCAGTTAAGCCTGGTGCTAGTGCGGTAACCTCGTTCTTGTTATAAGCGATATTGAAGCTGCTGTTCCATGAAAAATCCGTAGACTTAAGTGGCGAAGCATTCACATTAAACTCCCAGCCCTTATTGTACATGGAGCCAATATTGGTAGCAACAGTTGATGGAACACCAGTTGATGGCGATTGCGATACGTTAAGGATCAAACCATCGATATTATTTTTGTAATAGTCAATTTCAAAATCGATTCTACCTTTTAAGATACCAAAGTTGATACCGATATCTGTTTTTTTACTGGTTTCCCAGGTAAGTTCCTTATTGCCGGCAGCACTGTAAATAGATGATGGAATACCACCATATAAAGCAGAACCATAAGTAGAAAAAGTAGCATAATCTCCAATGCCCGAAATATTACCCACTTTACCGTAACTTCCTTTAATTTTAAAACTGCTAAATACTTTATCTAAACCTGCACTTGCCCAGAAATTCTCTTTCGTGATTTCCCATCCCGCAGATGCACCCCAGAAAGTTCCTTTTTTAATTCCTAATGCAGAATATTCATCCTGCCTTAAATTACCGCTCAAGAAATATTTGCCATCGTAGTTATAATTTAAACGACCAAAATAAGAAAGCAAGTAATTTTCTCCATAAGCTGCACCTGTAGAGTTGTTTAAAGTAAAACCTGCTTGTACTACATCATAAGCCGGATCTGTTAACCCTTGGCGATCGATACCATAACCAGTAACTGTATTTCTTTGTTGCTCTTGTCCAACCAATAAATTGAAACTGTGTTTAGAAATTTCGTAATCAGCCTGAGCGGTATTGGTCCAGGTCCAGTTTTTTCTTTTTCTGAAGGCCCCAATGGCTTCACCACTCACACCCTGGCCTGGTCCATGAATCGGATTATAGAAAATATCGTTATCGCTATTGATGTAATCGATACCGTACATCGATTTCAAATTTAACCATTTGAAAGGACTAACCTGTAAATATGCATTAGATTGCATGTGGTCCAATTCGTTATTTTCCCTGTTTAGAGAAAGTACCTGGGCAAAATTGTAAAAACCGACTTGATTACCTGTTACAATATTGTTCATTGGACCAACAAATGTAGCACCAAGATTAAAGCTGCCATCATTATTATACGGCGATACGTTTGGCGAATTTACCAACGCTGTTCTGGCTAAACCTGATGTACCATAAGCTTCCCCATTTAAAGAACCTGAAGAAATTGCAGCTAAATTTTTCTCATTAGAGTAAGATAACTTACCACCAATGGTGATGAATTTATTCAATTTACTATCTATATTGAATAATCCATTTAATCTTTTAAAATCATTCTTCTGGTAGATACCCTGTTGATTGGTGTATCCAAAGCCCATATAATACTTGGTATTTTCAGTTCCGCCAGAAACGTTTACATTATGATTCTGTGAAACACCTGTACGGTAAGCATAATCGTACCAATTGGTATTGATGGGCTGGCCGTCAGGACCATTTGTCAAAACAAATTTCTGAAGCTGCGAAACACCGTTAAAAGTTACGTTTACACTTCCAGGGCGGATCGCATTTGCATTGGCAATGGCTTCGTTTTTATAATCTGTATACTGGAAAGCATCAAGCAATTTTGGTAAGCGGTAAGCTTCAGACCATCCCACCCAAAAATCGTAATTTACTTTTGGTAAACCTGTTTTACCTCTTTTAGTAGTAACAAATACAACACCATTAGCAGCACGGCTACCATAAATAGCAGTTGAAGCAGCGTCTTTGGCGATATCGATACTCTCAATATCATTTGGATTAATACTCGACAATGGGTTAGCAGCTGAGGCTGTTAAACCCTGATCGCCGGTGGTTGCCACTACCCCATCTATTACAAATAATGGCTGTGAACTTAGTGAAATAGAGTTTGTACCCCTAATCCTGAATACGGGCGGTGTATTTAATACTCCGGCAGGAACAGTTATCTGCACACCCGAAGCCCTACCAGCCAAACCCGCTTCTAAGCTCTGAATAGGTTTCTGAGCAATAGCTGAGCCGCTTACAGATGCAGTACTTCCTGTAGTTTCGCCACGCTTTTGGGTACCATAGCCCACCACCACAACATCCGTTAATGTTTTCGAATCGCTCTCTAATGCTATATTTAGTGTATTTGAAGAACCAATATTTTTGGTTACTGATATAAATCCAATAGAAGAAAATTCAATTGATGTTACGCTCCGGGATACTTTAAGCGAGTATTTTCCATCTGCTCCCGTTGTGGTTCCACCGGTTGCACCTTTGATTTTAACACTTACACCCGGAAGTGGCAATCCATCTTCACTGGCCGTAACTGTTCCTGTGATTGTTCGATCTTGCGCTATTGCGGAGGTGGCAATAAACAGCAATATGAACAAACTTTGTAGAAGTTTTTTCATAAAAAAGTTTAGTTTAGTTAATAATAATACAATATAGGATTTAGTATTTTGTAATACAAATTTTACAATAAAAAATACTTATTTTTTATTTCTCCTGCTTAAACTCTGCTAAATAACTGATTATTAGAAACACTGAGCAACCTCCGCCTCAATAAATTTAAAAACAAACAACCACCGTGGTTCCCGTAGCTGAAATTTTAGTTTTAATATTTACTGGATGGCAATTACGGTCTTTATTGACCATTGAGGCGCTTCCGATTGTTCGGTTTGGGTTATTGCTCCGGTTGCAATAAGCAGCAATACGAACAAACTCTACGCGAATTTTTTCATAAAAGTTAGTCTAGTTTCGGTTAATAAATACAATATACATGAAATCATTATTTAAACCAAATAATTTGTGCAAAAAACAAACACATCCACACCGTAAATTAAAAAAAACAGATACAATCTTTAAAAAAGATCCCTTACACGAGATTAAAAACCAAAACACCCTAAAAAAAAGTCTCTTAAAACAGACAAAAAGCGAATAAAACCTAAAAAAAATTATAAAAACTAAAAAAGCTACTCTTAAAAATACTATCAGCGATCATTATAAGAAGAATTGCTGTAAAATAAGCCGCTTCGAGATTAAAGAATTTAAATTTTAGCTTTAAAAAAAAAGGATGCCATCTGGCATCCCTTAAAAAATCATTTCAACATATTATTAAATACTGTTATAGTAAGATACTAATTTAATTGCATCTTCTTCCTTCTTAAGATTTAACTTATTCGCTTCAATATATTTAACAAGGTCTGTTTGTTTATCGCCCAAACCAGCAATTATGGATTTAGCATCAAGCTTCACTTTTCTCAATTTCTTTTTTTCATCGCTTAAGTAATAAAACACGGTAGCTTCTACTGTTTTGCTGGTTACTGCCGAATTGTATACTCTTGATTCATAAATCTTTTTTACTGTTCTTTTTACCAGCTGCGTTTTAGGATTACCGGTATACATTAATTTTTGGTAATACGATTTTTCGGTTGCACCATCAATTGGCGAATATCCATTTACAAAGTAACACTCCTCAAAACTTCCGTTTACATTAACCATCTGGATTTTAAATTCCAAAACCGGAATATTAAAAAGCATAGCCTGATCTTTTTCTCCCAAAAAATATACTTCGTCTAAAATCTGGTCATACTTTAAATTAACATCTTTATAAAACTTGCCATTTGCCAGCTTTACAACACCTCCCATCCACAATTCATTCAAAAATGGCGAACCATTCATTTCTGTATAATGGACAGACTTTAGCGGAATATTTCCGCCCACACCGCTTGCCATAAAAATTTCATCCTGCGCAATGGCAAAAAAAGGAAGAAATACAATTGCGAAGAGAGAAAGGATTAATTTAATTTTTTTCATAACATAAAAATAAAAAAGGCTAGGTGATTAACCTAGCCTTTTCATTATTTTTTTTAGTAACCTGGGTTCTGAGCCAGATTTGGATTCTTTTGAGTATCGTAGAATGGGATTGGGAAAATCACATAATTAGATCCGTATGCCTGTGCGGCAACTACACTGTGCGCAGGGATTCCACGTCCGGTACGTAAATAATCAAATTCTCCTTGTCCTTCAAACGCAAGCTCTATTCTTCTTTCAGTCAAAATTGCAGTAATTAAATCTGCTTTTGTAACTGCTACAACAGGATCGGCTAATGATCTAGCCCTTACCTGATTTACCAAGCCTAAGGCAGTTGCATCAACAGTAGTGGCCAAGTTTGCTAAAGCTTCTGCTTTAATTAACAAGATCTCAGAATATCTCGAAACCGGAACCCAGTCTGTAACGCCCAGATATTTAGTAGTCCAATAAGAACCAGCTTGCTGGATAATTAAGTTTTTAAATCTTAAGTCTTTAGTTTGGTCCATTAAAGCTACATAATCATTACTTACCGTAATATCACCTCTTTTTGATGGAGCATAGTGTTGGCCTAAGGCAAAGTTAGTATTAGGGTTATCACCACCGTTCATGGCTACAGAAAAGATACTTTCTTTTGTAGTATACGTTCTGAAAGCAGTTAGTGGATCAGCATTTAAACCATATTTACCTGAAGAAATGATTTTATCAGCGTAAGTATTCGCTTTAGTATAATCTCCTTTGTAAAGGTATAATCTTGCTAATAAAGCTTGTGCAGCACCTTTAGTTGCTCTTGCAACATTTAATAAGGTAGGGTCTCCGTAATCAACCGGAAGTTTAGTTTCAGCATCAAGCAAATCAGCTTCCATTTGATTGTAAACATCAGCTACGCTTGCTCTCGAAACCTGATTGGCATCAGAGAAAGGTGCATCAGAACTAGTTAAAACCAAAGGCACACCAGGATGCGTTGCAGAAGCTGTAAACTTATAAGGTTGTGCGTATAGATTAACCAAATAAAAATAGCATAAAGAACGGATATACTTAGCTTCACCAGTGTATTGGCTTGCTTTAGCGCCAGAAACGATATTGCCTGAAGCTGCTAAATTTTTAAGGAACAAATTTACTTCACCAATAGATCTGTAAGCACCTTGCCAAGCGGTACCAATATAAGCGCTATTAGAGTTTACTGTTGTAAACTGTGGAAGCGGATTAAAAAAAGATGAAGGGTTCACATCTGTACCACGTACGTCTGCATAAATCAAAACACGTCCGCCAAAATACTCGGCATTCTGTAATTGATCATACATACCTACAGAAGCTTTTTCAACACGTTCAGCTGTTTCGAAAGCTGAACCTGGAGAAAGACTGATTAAAGGCTCTTCGAAGATATCTTTTTGACATGAAGACAATGTCAAAATCGATACTACAAATAGCGCAGTTTTTATATTTCTGAATTTATAATTTATTTTCATGATATTTTTCTTAGAAAGTTGCTGTTAAACCGATTGTATATGTTCTTGGCTGAGGAATCGCCCTGTTATCATAACCAACAGCAATATTTGTGTTATTTCTATTACTGTTAACCTCAGGATCTACACCGCTATACCCTGTAATAAGAAAAGCATTATAAACTTGCGCAGACACTCTTAAATTGGTTAAGCCCAATTTCTGAAGGTATTGGCCATTTAATTTATAACCTAATGAAATTGCTCTTGCTCTTAAGAAATCACCTTTTTCTAGGAATCTAGTTGAAGCCTGGTTAGCTGTTTGATCCAACATATTCAATCTTGGAATATCAGTGATCTGGCCAGGAGTTGTCCAACGATCTAAAATTCTTGCATCATTGTTCTGGAAAGTATTTACCAATAAACCTGATAAAGTTGAGTTATAGATATAATTACCACCTTGATAAACCAATGAAATATTGAAATCAAAATCTTTATAAGTAAATGTGTTGTCAAAACCACCATACCATTTAGGTGCTCCGGTTTTGCCTTCTAAATATACCTGATCTGCTGCAGTTAAAGAAGTAGTTGTTCCATCAGCCAATGTGTATTTTTGACTTGCCTGATTCCAGATTTTTTTGGTTACACCATCAGCTGCATACCAAGTTGGATAACCAGTAGCCGGATCTACACCAGCCCATTGGATTAGTTTATAAGTTCCTAATGCACGGCCAACACTTGCAACAGTACTTGCTGAAGCGATATCAGCATTGTTATTAGAAGCAACTAAACTTGTTACTCTGTTTTTAATTCTTGTAAAGTTGAATGATGAAGTCCAGTTAAAATCTTTCGTCTGGATGTTTTTAGTATTTAAAGTTACCTCAATACCTGCATTTTTCATCGAACCAATATTGGTTGTAATAGATGAATTAGGTACACCAACAGTATAAAGAACAGGAGCGTTTAAGATCAAATCAGATACATTGGTATTGAAATAATCTAAAGTAATACCAATTCTGCTGTTAAGGATGTTTGCATCAAATCCAATGTTGAATTTTTTCGAAGCTTCCCATCTTAAATCAGCATTACCTAACTGGCTGCTTGAAAAACCATTAACAGTAGTATAACTTCCACCTGAATAAAGTGTTCTGGCAGCGTACGAACCTACACCCCTAGAGTTACCTACTAAACCATAACTACCTCTAATTTTTAAGTAGTTAATGATTTTGTTTTCTTTTAAGAAACTTTCTTGAGAAGCAATCCAGCCTGCTGATACACTTGGGAATTTACCCCAACGGTAAGCCGCTCCAAAACCAGAGAAAGCATCTGCTCTAATCGCACCTTCGATAAAGTATTTGTCATCATAAGTATAACCTGCTCTACCAAAATACGACTCTAAACCGTTTGAGAACAAACTACCACCAGAAGCAAGTAATACGCTACCTGAAGAAGGATCGGCACCTGTATAAGCACCATCGATGATGTTCTGGAAGAATGGATCAGCAAAGTTGTTAGCCGAAGCATAAATTTGCTGTTGTTTAGTATATTGATATTCGGCACCTGCTGTTAAGCTAATACGGTGTTTTTGAGCAATTGTTTTATCATATGTTGCAAAGTTTTGCCAAACCCATTGGTTTCTGGTTAAAATATAATCCTGAACCAAACCTAAGTACGAAAGACCTAAACCAGCAATAAGTGGGTTAGAATACTGATCTTCAAAATTGCTTTGATAGTCAACACCAAATTTTGAAGTAAATTTTAAACCGCTGATTGGTTGAATTTCAACATACGCGTTTCCAACAAAATTTTGTGGTGTATTCTGATTTCTTTGTAAATCAACTGCTGCAAGTGGGTTATAAACACGGTTACCGATAAAACTTGTTCCTAAGTAAGAAGTAACGTTATTTCCTAAACCTAAGTAACCTACCGGCGAAACAGTAGTTAAGTTATAACCTTTTGGTCCGTTTGGATTAAATGCAGCTACAGTAGGTGCAGCGTTATAACCAGAAATAGATGCTCCGGCTAAATAATTATCGGTTAACACACCGTAGTTGATACTTTTTGTATAAGAGATTTCAACTCCAGATCTTAACCATTTTTTTGGTCTAACATCAATATTAGCCCTAACAGATCCTGTTTTTAATTTGTTTCCATAAAGAATACCTTCTTGATCAGCATATCTAACAGAACCATAATAGGTAGCTTTATCAGTACCACCTGAAATAGACATAGTATTGTCGAAAGTTTTACCTGTTCTGAAAATTTGTTTCATCCAGTCTGTTCTATCAGGCACACCGTCGCCATCAATATCACTATCTTTTGCAATAACGCCTACAGCAGCACCGTATCTGTTAGTTGCTTTTTCATTGTTGATCAAATTAAACTGATCACCATTTAATAAATCGGGCACTCTCGAAGCTGTAGCGAAGTTCGTTTTAGAATCGATAGTAAGCAATGTAGTTCCGTTTTTACCTTTTTTAGTTGTAATCAAAATTACACCATTTGCAGCTCTCGATCCGTATAAAACCGCAGCACCAGCATCTTTCAATACCTCGATCGATTCGATATCATTTGGATTGATTAAAGCTAATGGATCGAAACGTGTACCGTTACCACCATTAAAAAGGTTTAAATTTTCGAGTGTATTGGCCGGAATACCGTCAATAACCACTAAAGGCAATGAACTGGTTGAGATTGAGTTAACACCACGGATACGGATAGAAACACCATCTGCTAAAGTACCACCAGAGCTAGAAATCTGTACACCGGCTGCTTTACCCGAAAGTGCTTTATCAAAACTTTCGATAGGCAGACTTGCGAGATCAGATCCTTTTACCTTTGCGATTGAACCGTTAACATCTTTTACGGCTTTAACACCGTAACCTACTACCAGTACATCTGTTAATGTTTTAGTATCAGCTGCTAAAACAACGTTTACCACACCTGAGGCAGTAATTGCTTTATTTTGAGAAATAAAACCAAGATACGAGAATTCTAAGGTGGTAATATTACCAGGTAGACTGATAGAAAATTTACCATCAGATCCTGTTTGAGCAGCAATTTTAGCTCCAGAAGCCTTAACACTTACCCCAGGCAAAGGTAATCCATCGTCTCCAGATGTAACCATACCTGTAATTGTTCTGTTCTGTGCAAATGCAGCCGACGCTACAAACAAAAGAACGAACAAACTTTGTAGAAGTTTTTTCATGAAATTTAAGTTAGTTAATGATATAGTTATTTGAAGCGCTAAATATAAAATAGATTAACTACAGTTTAACAAATTTTAACAAATTGAAAGACTATAATGACTTTATTATGACAATAATCGCGTCTTATTAAAAAGGCGTATCGTGTAAATTTTCTACAGTTTGATGAATTTTATGGACAGTTTTAATACAAAATAGTTAAAATGAACCTCAATAACGGCATATTTCGAATTAAAAACTATGCCAATTTATTTTTCTTATCAGTCGGTTTTTATATAAAAAATGTTAAAATATGTAAAACTCATTCAGAACTTTCGGCTGGCCTTCGTTATTCTTGATAAAAACGAATATAAATGAGGGTTTAAGAGCTGTGCTGGGATTAATGGAATAATGACAACAATAAATTTGCGATAAAACAACAAAGCCCTCCAAAATAATTTGGAAGGCTTTGTTGTAAAAAATTGTTAACTAGCTTAATGGTCGTCGCCAACAAACTTGGTCCGGTGGTAACCTTTAAGGTGAAAGACTCTACCAGGAACATCATCATCCGAAAAGACAACATCCAATGATATCGCATCCGTTTGTGCTTTAGATGACGGCCCAACGGCGCCATTAGGTGTTACTTTACCATTGGTTACTGTAAATGTTATACCACCGGGATATGTTCCTACATTAGCCACGTTTTGCCCTGTGAAGGTTTTGCTATCCAAATTTACATTTACTTTACCAAAAACTGTTTCAGTTGTTGATTGAGACCAGAAGTTGGTCAAATTCAACCACATTTGTGTTGACGAGTTATCTGCTGTATTGTAAGTAGAAATTCCATAGTAATCTCCTGTACCATCTATCTGCACCCACCATTCGCCAGATAGATCTTGCACTGCTGTACCACCAACGGGTTCGTCTTTTTTGCAAGCAGAAATGCTTAGTACAAAAAGTGTTAGTATATAAATATATTTTTTCATCGTTTTATAATTATTGTTTAACAAAGGTTCTAACTGCACCACCATAACCCGGATTTTCTACAGCCCACGAATAATTGCCCGAAACCAGATCTTTACTCTCTGTATTTGATCCCCAAGGCCCGCTATCGGTATTTTGTTGAGGAATGTCGATTACACTGCCCGTAGGATTTATGGCAATTACATTAACAGTTGTACCGGTTGCTGCTCCACCAGGGTTGTTTACCAAATAGGCCCCAGGAGCGAGTTTTGTCCATTTTGTAATTGTACCCGTAGCCGCCCTTAAGTAGTTGCCAGAAAAATCATTGGCTAAGGCATCTGCTTTTGTATCATAAACTACTACCGATCTTGTTGTAGTTGCAGAAAAACCATCGCTATTTTCAGCAGAATAAGTAATTAAATAAACACCAGCTACAGCCGTATTTGGCAGGCCTGTTACCTTTACCGTGATGGTACTGGCACCCGCCGCCGCAGTAGCGCCTGCATCGGTGTAAGTACCTCCTTTAGCTACAGCCACGTATTTATCACCCTTCATCGTTATTATTGGATATATCGTTATTTTAGAAATACCGACATAACCTTCCGGGTAATCAAACGACTCTTTTTTGCAAGAGCTATAAGTCATGCTTATAACCCCTAATATGATTATTGCTAAATATTTTTTCATCTCTTTATCAATTATAAATACTATTTACCCCACCAAACCTTTGTTGTAATCGGAACTTCTGCTGGTGTATTGCTGTTTCTATCTCTTGATGATGCAGGAAATACCAAACGCTTAGGAAACAAACCTGAAGTTACGCCGTTTTTCGAATACACCCATTGACCAGGAATATAGTTATCATCAGTAGAGTACACTGCACTTATTTTTGGATAACCAGTACGCTCTTGCTCAAAGAAACCTTCTAAGCTATGTGAACCTGCAAAAGAAGCCCATTTCTGCACAATAATTTTTCCCAAATTTTGCTCAAAATTACCTTCAACATAATTAGTTAAATAGTCATCCGGAACATCATCTCTTGTTAATTTTACCTGGGTAAAAGCTGCAATAACACCGTTTTCATACATTGCTCTAGAACCAGCACCACCATAATATCTTTCTAAAGCTTCTGCCTGCATCAGGTAAGATTCGGCAGCCGAAATAAACCACACCGGATCTTTAGCCGTTTGTGCAAAAACAGTTGCTCCTGCATAAGTAGGCTGTTCAACTGCTGTTGCCGTATAATCGCCCTGATTCATGGGCACAGGAGTAAGTGTTCCATAATAATACTTAGCTCTTGGATCATTATTAACCGCTAACCAACTGGTAAATGTTTTACTTGCCCTTAAGTTGGTAGTGGTATTTAAACGGCGAACATTATATTCGTAAAAAGGGTTACTGCTATTTGGCGTATCTTCGAATGTAGCAATACCTGCACCTGTAGTTAAAAAATTGGCTCCATCGGTGTATAATTTGGTAATCCCAGCCTGAGCTTCTGCCGGTTTTGCATTAACCATCCTTAAATACATTTTCAACTTTAAGGTATTGGCAAACTTGGTCCACTGATCCATATCGCCACCAAAAAGAAAATCCGTTTTTTTCTGGTCGTTATTTAGTGGCACACTGGTATAATCCTTAGCTAATGCCGCATTAATTTCGGCAAGAAGTCCCACATAAATGGTATAACCATCATCAAATTTAGGTTGTAAATTATCAAGTCCCTTTAATGCTTCGGTATATGGAACTTTATCATATAAATCAACCAGTACCTGATACGTATAGGCTTTCATTACCGTGGCCATTAAATTATAACGCCAATCGTTTCTGGCTACAGCTAACTTTATGGCCAGTTGATAGTCGGCTAAAGCACCAGAAAACAGCTCGTTATAATTACCGTTAAAATCGTTACGGGTTAAGGCATAAGAATCAATTGTTTTATATTGATTAGATGCATTTGCCTGTGTATAATATTGCGCCCAGATACCGCCAATAATGGTTAATTCGCCACCAACACGCCCTGCGGTTGAGCCTACTGCCGAAGGGAATAATACCTCCGGGGTAGTTGTTTCTAACAAAGGATTATTTGGATCAACATTGATATCCAGTGTTTTCTTACATCCAAAAGCAAGAAACACAACTGCTGATAACATCAGCATTTTATATTTGATATGATTATTTTTCATTACGCAGTAGATTAAAATGAAACTTTTAATGATGCCCCAAAGAACCTCACAGGAGGAGCAGTTCTAAACTCTCCAAATTCACTTCCTAAATCGTTTCCATAATTGGAAACCTCCGGATCGATCGTTTTATTGGTTTTTGCAAGCCACGTTAATAAATTTCTTCCGAAAACAGATACACTCGCTTTTTGTGCACCAACTTTACCTACAATAGATTTAGGAAGGTTGTAGCTCAATGTTGCCTCTCTTAGTTTAAGGAAAGACCGATCTAAAATACGGTTTGCATAGGCATCGGCTTTGTTTGATGTGGTGTAATAAAAATCATCCGTATTGGCTTCTGTTATTGGCGTAGTATTTTCTACATAGGTGCCATCTGCCAGTTTCTGAACCGAGTTTGGAACGATAAAAGGCCTGCGATCGTTATAAGTTGTCTTTTTATCAGCACCTACAAAGTTCAATAAATCGGCTGTTCCCGAATAAAACACACCGCCTTTATGCCAATCTAACGTAAATGAAAGAGAAAAGTCTTTATAACGGAACTGGTTATTCAATCCCATAACAAAATCAGGTACAGTAGAACCAAAGCTCACATTTTCGGATGAATATACAGGATAGCCATTGGCATCAACAATAACCTGTCCGCTTGGGCTATATGTACGCGTAGGCGCTTCGATGATTCCCAAAGGCTGGCCAACTTTTGCCACAAATTGGGCGTCGTAAGCAAAATTTAAAACAACTTTATTTAATCCAATCGGCAATTCTGTTACCTTACTGTTTTCTTTCGTAAAAGTATAGTTCAATGTCCAATCGATATCTGTAGTCTTAATAGGCTTGATATTAACAGCTAGCTCTATACCTTTATTACGCACCGAACCGAAATTTACAATATATGACGAATAACCAGCTGCCGGATCAATCGGCAATGGAATAATCTGATCTTTTCTTAGTTTATTGTAATAAGTTGCATCAATACCAATGCGATCTTTGAATAATCTGATCTCAGCACCAAGTTCAACCTCTTTAACGCGTTCTGGCTTAAAGTTGTTACTGTTTAACTGATTAGAAATGGAGTAACCTGCAACACCAAAAAGAGGAAAGGTTAACGTTCCGAAACCCAAAGGAGATGAAGTACGTGTTGCGGTATTGAATACACGATAAGGATCGGTATCACTACCCGTTTCGCCATAACTCGCTCTAAATTTTAAAAAACTGATCGGCGTTTTAGTTAAATCTAATGCTTGTGAAGCAATGAAAGCTAAACTAGAAGCAGGGTAGAAGTAGTTATTATTATCCTGAGGAAGTGTTGAAGACCAGTCGTTTCTTCCGGTTAAGGTTAAATACAGGTATTTGTTGTAACCAAGCGTAGCCGAAGCATAGGCACCAAATAAACGACGGTGCGATTCGGCATTGGTTGATGTTGGCTTATTAGCCGAATTATTGATCTGATAAAAACCTGGTATTGCCAAATCTTCGATCGTTGTATTCAATATCCTTGATCCACGATCGTTATAATTCGCCCCAATTAAACCATCCAGATCGAAATGGTTATTTAACTCTTTATTAAAAAGGAGATTTAATTTTGTATCGTACTCGAAGGTTTTAACTGATCCCTCAATTACGTTACCAACATCAGCTGCTCTTGAAGATCCTTCGATATTCCCTCCGGCATTATAACTGCCTACACTTGGTGCATTTTTATTGTGCCAGATCTTACTAACTGCATTATCAACATCAGCACCTTGCTGAAACTGAATACTTAACCAATCTGTTGCTTTGTAGTTTAAATTAATATTGCCATACAAACGATCGCTCTTATATCTACTACCATTTTCGTAAAGGGCGTAATAAGGGTTTTCTGCATATGGAGTAAAATAATTATCAACATTAAAGAACTTGTTCTTATAGTCTTGTAAATCTTTAATAGGAATATCGCCCGGAATTTGTAGAATCTCTTCATAAAATGAAGAACCAATACCTGCATCACCACCACCCTGATTAATAAACTTAGTGGTTTTGCCAACATAGTTTAAAGAAGCATCGGCCGAAAATTTTCCGTATTTGGTTGATCCTTTTAAGGTAAAGTTATTTCTTTTATACGAATCGTTATCAGATGGGAGATAACCGTTGCTATAAATATTACCGTAAGAGAAATAAGCCGTGCTGTTTTCATTTCCTCCGCTTAAAGCGATATTGTTATTTAGCTCAACACCGGTTGTTAAGGCATCCCTAACATTATTTTTAATAAAAGAGAAAGGTTTTAACAGTTGAGAATTATCAACTACAGCTCCCCACGTTCTTAATTGCCCGTCGTATCTTGGCCCCCAGTTACCATTTTCTGAAGGAATATAGGTTCCATCCCAACCTTGGCCAAACTGATCCTGCGGTTTATAAACCGAAGCCACATTGGTTAAAGTAGTTGATGTAGAAAGATCAACCCTTAATTTACCGGCAGCTCCTTTTTTAGTGGTTACGATTAAAACACCATTCGATCCGCGCGAGCCATACAATGCAGTTGCAGCAGATCCTTTTAAGATACTGATGCTCTCGATGTTGTTCGGATCGATGTCGTTGGCATTGTTACCAAAATCGTAATTTTCGCTAGAACCTGCAGTTGAGTTATCTAAAGGCACACCATCTACAACGTACAGCGGCTGATTACTGCCTGTTATTGAAGAAAACCCTCTTAAAATAACTTTTGTTGAGCCGCCCGGCGCACCAGAAGTATTAGAAATGTTAACACCGGCTACTTTTCCCTGCAAACCGCCAAATAAACTTGCTGGTGCGGAAGCATTTACCTCGGCTGATTTTAAAGTGCTTTGAGAGTAACCCAAAGTTTTTGTAGCCTTGTTAACACCCAATGCCGTTACAACTACCTCGCCCAGGGCTTTAGAATCGGTAGTCAGAATTACATTGATCACATTTGAGCTTCCGATTGATCTGGTTTGACTGGCAAAACCGATTGAAGAAAATTCAAGGGTCTTGGCATCAGATGAAATTTTAATGGAGAATCTCCCATTAGAATCGGTAGAGGTACCGCCTGAGGCCCCCTGAATTTTTACGCTTACTCCAGGAATGGGCAATTTGTCGTCTTGAGACGTAACTGTTCCTGTGATTGTTCGATCCTGTGCCATTGCATTTACCGCAAAAAACAGCAAAATGAACAAACTCTGTAGAAGTTTTTTCATAGTAGAAATAGGTTAGTTATGTATAAAATAATACACTAAATTAGAGTTAGTAAGCGCCTCTAACAAATTTATTTTAACATTTTTTAACAAATAAGGCTTTAAATCATAGCCAGAGCCTATTTCGTACAGGTAACTTTTTTGCTATCGCAGCATTTTAACTAAAAAATTAGGCAAAAAGCAGTATACAGACGTTGCAATTAATAACTACAAAAAAGAATGTTCCCAAAAAGGGTTTTGCCCCCTTCCCAGAAATTTCTGAACAGGGGATCGTTGGCAAGATAAACCACCTCTCCACGTCCAAAATCCTGAACGCCGATCAACAACCCGGTCTTCAATTCTTCGCGTGCCTTTTTACCTACAACACCTGCAATTAAACTTTTATCGTTAACCAAACCAACATTCCAGCCATTGGCAAAAGGTTCGTAAATTTTACGATCGGTTTTTAAACTGTAATAGGCTTTACCCAGGCCGTAAGAGAAAGGATGGGAGGCATCGAGGTTAATCCTGTAAATGGCTCCGGGGATGGTGGTTTCGAAATCATCCCTGTCTTTATCCTTAAAAAGCAGTTTGCTGGCTTCGGGTTTTTCATCTTTCTTAACCACCGCTTCTTTCTTTTTAATATCGAAACCTTTTTTCTCCAGTACACTTTCAATGGCATCTTCCATCAAAATCAGCTTACCTCCTTTATTTAACCAGGCAGTTAAACCATCTCCGATAAAAGGGGAGTAACTTCCATCAGGAAGGATAAGTGTATTGATTTTATTGATATCTAAATTATTGATGTCTTTAACATTGATAATACTTGGCGAAAGGTTTAAATCATGTTCAAGGAAAAACCAGGCTTCGCCAAAAGCCAAAGACGAAACTTCTATGCCTGATACAATGGCAATTTTTGGCTGTTTAAGCAAAGGATAAACATTTGAGCCAAAATCTTTACCTTTTTCTACAAAACCACTGCTCACCGCCTGGATAGGTTTATCGAGCATTTTGGCAATAAAAGCAACTTTATCTTTTACGCCTTTAACGATCCGGTCATTTTCGGCCCTCAGCACAATCAATGTTCCGGCAGGATAGTCTTTACCATTTACCGAAAAAGGCTGATCGGCCTGTCTTACCTTGATGTTTTCTTTTTGCAGCGCAATTAAAACATGAGCATCTTCTGTTGTTCCCCAGTTAAATAACCAGGCCAAAGGTTTATCAGCCTCATTACTTACGGCTTTGGGTTCATCTAACGAAGAAAACTTGCCTTTTATGCTTTCCTTACTGGCATAACCTTTTAAGCCATAAACGTAAGGTAGGGCCCAGGCCGTGATATCGTAAGTATTCGAATCGGTTACGAAAGTTTGCGGCTCCAGCAATACATTTGCCAAAACAGCCCTCGATTGCTGAACGTTTACAATCAGATCGTTGCGTCCGATTGTAAAGTTTTCCTCTTTTTGGGTGTCGTAATCGTAAGCCCTGCCGGTTTTATCGCCGCCGTAGGCAAATTCGATCTTATTTTTGGTTAAAAGTTCTGCCAGTTTCTTCAATCGTGATAAATTGGTAGGCTTGATGATATAACTTTTATAAATACCCGGTGGATTGGCCAGCTCCTGCTGGAAATATTTTTTATATTCTTCCAAAAGTTTATTGTGGCTTAAAGAAGTTACTTCAAGCGTCGACATTCCTGTTGTAAAGTGGTGCGCAATACGATCCTTTAGCGTTAAGGTATCACCATCATTGGTTACCACCGATAATCCGGCCCTGATGCCTCCCTGCTCGTAAGTCATACCGATTGATCCGTTATACAGCGGATAGGTATCGCCATAAGAGGGGTAAAGCAGGTCGAAACGTTCTTTGGTAAAATATTGCCAGCCTTCGGCATCAAAGTATTTGGCATTGTTTTTACCCACAACCACCTGAAAGCTTTTTTGCCAAGGCGTAATATCCTGGTGCACGGGCTCTGCCGCAGGCGCAAAATAATAAGGTTCGTTATAACTCTGCTCATGAAAATCGACATGTACCTGTGGCATCCACTGGTTATATAAAGCGAGCCTCTGCTGACTTTCGATCTGCGTTTGCCACGCCCAGTCGCGGTTTAAATCAAAATAGTAGTGGTTTGGTCTACCGCCGGGCCAAGGCTCAATGTGCTCACGCGAGGAGGGGTCTGAATTGGGTACTTTACCCACCACACTGTTAAAATAATTTACATAACGGTCTCTTCCATCAGGATTTAAACAAGGATCTATTACCACAACGGTATTTTTTAACCATTCGGTAGCAGGCTTATTAATGCCCGATGCCAGTGTATAAAGCATTTTCATCGAAGTTTCTGTCGAATTGGCCTCGTTGCCATGCACATTATAGCTTAACCAAAGTATGGTAGGCTGCTTTGTTAAATCAACACTCGTGTTGTTACCTGTTGTTAACGCGAGGTTATTATTTCTGATCTGCTCGAGCTTTTCGATATTTTCGGCAGAAGAGACAAAAGCAACCATTAACGGTCTTCCCTCATTTGTTTTACCGTATTCTACCAGTTTAATGTTTTTAGGAGATGCCGCAGCCATTTGCCTAAAATAATCGGCCACTTTATGGTGCGGAGTGAAATGTGAACCAAGCGCATAACCCAAAAAATCATCAGGAGATTTTAGCTGGGCCTGTACAAAAAAAACGGAGCTAAGGGAGATCAGGCAGAACGTTAACAGTCTCTTCATGTTAAAATAATTTTACCTAATGTACTAATTTTGTTTTTTGTTGTTGCTAAAGCTTAATTTTACATCACATTTTTTACGATCAGCATGATTACAACCGAGAAATTATACAATTATTACCTGGAAAACCCTGTTATTTCTACCGATACAAGAAACATTACGCCCGGTTGTATCTTTTTTGCGCTTAAAGGAGATCTTTTTAATGCCAACGAATTTGCCGCCCAGGCCATAGAAAAAGGAGCCGCATATGCCGTAATCGACGAAGAAAAACACGCACACAACGATAAATGTTTATTGGTAGGAGATGTGTTAGCTACATTGCAGGATCTGGCACGCCATCACCGTAAACAATTAAATATTCCGGTTATCGGCTTAACCGGCAGCAATGGAAAAACCACCAGTAAAGAACTGGTAAATGCTGTTTTGGCCGAACGCTATAAAACCTTTGCCACTTTTGGCAATTTAAATAACCACATCGGTGTTCCGCTATCGATTTTATCCATTACCGGTGATGTGCAGGTTGCAGTAATTGAAATGGGTGCCAACCACCAAAAGGAAATAGAACTGCTTTGCACCATTGCACAACCTACGCATGGTATAATTACGAACGTGGGTATGGCCCATTTGGATGGATTTGGAGGTTTTGAGGGCGTAAAAAAAGGAAAAGCAGAATTGTATGCTTACCTGAAAGCAACCAATGGTTATACCTTTATCAACAGAGATAATCAAAATTTACTCGAAATGGCCGAAATTGCCGGTTTAAGTAAACTGATTTATTATGGAACAGAAAATGGCAATACCATAAAAGGTTCGTTAAAAAGCAGCGATCCTTTTATCGAAGTAGACTGGACCAATCACGATGTTGAATCAACCGTAAAAACGAATTTAACCGGCAGCTACAATTTCGAAAATATACTTGCGGCAATCTGCATCGGCGATTTTTTTGATATGGCCCCTAAAGAAATCAACACAGGTTTATCAAACTATCAGCCCAAAAACAACCGTTCGCAGTTAACCAAAACCGAAAAAAATACGGTGATCTGCGATTTCTATAACGCAAATCCAAGTAGTATGGCCGCCGCTTTAAAGAATATCGCGGTATTAACGGCCGATAAAAAAATGGCGATTTTGGGCGACATGTTTGAATTAGGTCCTGAATCGCCTGGTCAGCACGGGTTAATTGCAAAACAGGCAGCAGTAAGCGGTTTAGATGAAGTCATTTTTATCGGAAAAGACTTTTACCACTATAAAAACGATGTAAAAGGCACATTTTTCGAAACACCGACCGAAGCCGCCACTTATTTACAGGAAAACCCGGTGCTTGATCATTTGGTGCTGTTAAAAGGATCAAGGGGAATGAAACTGGAAGGTCTGTTGCAATATTTGTAGTCCATCAATCTGAGTTCGATTATAGTATCATTTAAAGTTCTCTTATCGATATTTTTAATTTATAGTCGTCACCCTGAATTTATTTCAGGGTCTATCTAGCAGGAAAGATGCTGACCACGAAGTAGCTATTAGACCTTTAAAAACAATAAGAATAGCTAATAAAATAAATTCAGCATGACGATCGCGTTAGGAAAAGCGGCCTAAAACTGATCAAAATGTATAAATACTAATCAAACTCAGGTTAAATAAAAAAAGCTGTCTTAAATTAATTTTTAAGACAGCTTTTTTAAGATTCTATTTAAAAGGTGCAGGCAATTTTACCATACACGTACCTGCCGCTAAAGCCAAACTGACTAACGGCTCTTGGGTATAAAAACCTCCCGTTCGATGTATTATCCAATCCTCCCGAATAATTACTGGTAGAAACACCACTTAAATTATGCTCATTGTTGCGTGGATCGATATACAATTTATCAGGGTAAACATCAAAAATATTGTTGGCACCAACCGTAACCGACCAGTTTTTACCTGCTGCATAACTTACCGAGAAATCGGTAACCCATTTTGATGCAAAAGTTTGATCCAGCTGGACCGGCAGGCCGTTTGCCGGAATGTTCGGATCTATGGCATTGAGGTAGGTAACCTCTCCAAAACGCACGGTTCTGGCCACAAATGATAATTTATCAACATTATAGGTTGCCGTAATATTCAACTTATTTTTGGGCACAGAACTTTCGAAACGCGAGCGTTCCAACCTATCAAATAATTTAGCTTTTAACGTTGGGTCGCTTTCAATTTTATCAGAACCCTGAATGCTTCTTACCACTGTTTTATTCACATTACCGGCAACGCTCAAAATTAAACTGCTTTTGGCGCCAAGATTAAACCTGTTGGTTAAAACAACATCTATCCCTGCGGTATTGGTGGTAATCGCATTGGTAAAAAACTGTACACTGTTAATCTGAGCCAATGGATCAACCGTATTCAGAATCTGGTTTACAACGCCTGTTGGCACCAAAACACCGCCAGACCGTTCGCGGGCATACTGACTCGAAAAAACAATACGGTCGCTGATATCGATATTATATGCATCAATGGTAAAGGTGAAGGTTTTTGCAATTTTACCCGCTAACCCCAAACTTCCTGATCTGGAGATTTCGGGTTTTAACGGACCAACGCCAAATTGGGCAACAATAGGGTTTGCATTATTTACCGTTAAAACCTGGGTTGCATTTGTACCTACAAATTGTGTACTCTCGTTATTAAAATACTGCTGATGTAATGATGGTGCCCTAAAACCTGTTGCATAAGCACCACGCAAAGCAACATCGCCAAAAAGCTTAACCTTACCGGTAAACTTATAAGAAAAATTGGAACCGAAATCGCTGTAGTTTTCATAACGGCCAGCGGCTTCCAAAGTTACCCTTTTACCAAATTCGGCTTCAAGATCGGCATAGGCACCAACATTATGCCGCGATTTATCCAGAGCGTTGCCAGGTTTAAACCCAGGAAAAACCTGTGCACCCGAAGCGGTAGGCGATGTTCCGATCAATCTTCCTCCGTTTGAGTAGGATAAAAATTCCCCTTCTTTAATCTGATAATTATCGATCCTGAACTCAGCGCCAAAGGCAGTATTCAACGAAGTTAAAAAACCACCATCAAAAGTATGTCTTTTGTTTAAATCGAGGTTACTTGTGTTCTGGCGGAACAACAATTCCCCCGCATAAAAAGAAGTGGGGCTTGTTCCGGTAGGTAAAGAGGCATTTACAGTGTTATTGATATTGAATTTGATGGTATTTTCTCCACTGGTGTTACTGATGTCCAAATCCCAATCGTGCAATAGCTTTGCCCTCAAACCAACCGATAGTGAATAATCGTTAATTTTGGTATCGATAAAAGGCAGAAATCCGTTGGGATAAATGGATAAATCAATCTGCGTAGTTTGTGTAGGCAAACGGTAAAATCCTGCAGCACTTCCGGTTTTATGGGTAAGGCCGGCAGCGTAGTACAATTGGGTAGTTTTACCAAAATTAAACTGTCCGTTTAAGAAACCGCCACCATTTTTAGAGTCGGAGTTCCCTACCCGCATGTTGTTCCTGTCAAAACCGTTTGCGGCTGCCCTTGCATCATCAGCCGCCTTTATACTGGCAAAACGTGCCTGAAAATCCGCTTCTGTTTCTGTTGGTCCTTTTGTTGGGCTTGCCGAATACAATAACGGGCGGGTATCTAAACCTCCGCGGTTGGTATATCCGCGCTGAAGGTATTGGGCGGCAAAATTGATAAAGCCTTTATCGTTCTTAAATGCCCAGCCCTTACTGAAATCGACCTGAAAAGTTCTTCCATCACTGAAATCGCGGCCTAAAGCTGTTGAAGATGACTGACCAAAAGAGGTTGAAAAGCTATAGGGAGTTACCTTTTTCAGCACAATATTGATTACGCCGGCAATGGCATCCGATCCGTATTGTGCCGCAGCACCATCACGCAATACCTCAATGCGCTCAATTGCCGAAACCGGGATGGAGTTTAAATCCGTTCCGACCGAGCCCCGGCCAAAAGTACCGTTAATGTTTACCAGTGCGGTGGTATGCCTGCG
This sequence comes from Pedobacter sp. UBA5917, assembly GCF_002432345.1. Classification (GTDB taxonomy): domain Bacteria; phylum Bacteroidota; class Bacteroidia; order Sphingobacteriales; family Sphingobacteriaceae; genus Pedobacter. The sequence goes on along the minus strand of NZ_DJDT01000276.1, from coordinate 2,740 downwards.
TTTTCCGTTTACCAGAACCAAAACCTGATCGGGGCCCAAACCCCGTAACGATGCAGGGTCGATATGATCGGTTCCATCAGAAACCGTTTGCCGGTTAGAGCTAAAAGAAGGCGCCACAAAATTCAAAATCTGCGTTAAATCGGTTTGTGCAAATACCTTTACATCTTTTGTAGAAATCAGATCTACCGGAACAACACTTTCGATATTCGTTCTCGGTGCCGATCGCGATCCGATCACCACTACATCGCTTAAAAGTTCTTTCGCATCCTGCAACGCAAAATCCATCGTTTTTACGCTGTTATCAATCTGAACAGCTACTTCAGCAGTCTGGTAACCGGTAAAAGAAATCCGGACTTTATAAGCCCCGGCTGAAGTGAATTTTAAGGTATAAAGTCCGTTTCCATCAGAGGATGTCCCTATTTTTGAACCAACTACCTGAACAGTAGCACCTGGTATGGCCATGCCGGCCGAATCGGTAACTTTACCTTTTAAGCCTTGCGCAAATAACTGGCCCGACATCAGAAAAAAGAGAATAACAAGGGTGTTTTTGAATAAAATTCTTATCATAGTTCATAGGTTTATAAACAATAATAACAATTTTATTACACATTTTCACACAGCAACTAACTGACACATAACGAAATAACAGATAAATCCGCTTTTTCTGTAGATAATAAAAGACAAATAACAAAAAAATGCAAAGATTTGATTTAAATCAGAAAACCGGCAGATTATTGAGCTAAATCAACCAAAATACCAGCATCGCTTACTTCTAAAAGCGGATTATCGCGCATATTTTGTTCAATTTCTATTTCAAACTTGCCATTATGGGGGAAATGATAGTTGGTAAGCATCGGAAAAGTATAGCTAAATACGTTTCCGGAACCGCTGCCCAACCACTCGCCATCATTTTTGGCCAATTTGAACTGATAACGCCGGGTTACCATCTTTTTACCATCCCTAAAATGGGCAAGGATATAAATATTGGCATATTTATAATCTGCAGTATGTCGTAACTTAAAATAAATATTATAGGCCTTACTATTATCTTTAATTTCAAATGGTGTAGAAATGTGGTTGCGATAAGTCCACCTACGGTCGGCAATTTCTACATTGCTATCAATTACATTTGATGTACAGCCTACAAATAGCGATGTGATCAATAAAAGGCCAAGCAGAAATACTTGTCGTTTATTCAGCAGCAGGTTTATTTTCTGAGCCATTATTATTGTTTCGGCGGTTATTGTTTTTCCTACGGTTATTTCTATTCTTGTTTTTGCTTTGCTCAGGTTTTACACCTTCAACCGCAGCACCACCTTCAACTTTTGCCGCTACAGGTTTTTGTCCTTGTGGCTGTTGTTGTTTTGGCTTATTGTTCTGCGGTTTTGGACCATTAACATGCTGTGGCTTGGGCACTAGCTGTTTCTGACCTGTATTTTGCTGCGGTTTCTGCCCCTGCGATTGAGTTTTTCCTCCCTGCTGTTGCTTCTGATTACCTTGCTGAGGTTGTTGCGGCCTATTATTCGGTGCAGCATTTTTATCTCCTGCAGGCACCCTGTCACGTCTGTTCTGGTTGTTGTTGCGGTTGTTTTTCTGGTTATTATTCTTATTTTTATTACGCGAACGCTCATCCAAACGGGTTAAACTATCCTGACCAACTACATTTTCGTAGTCGAAAGATTTTTCGACCACCACTGGTGCAGCAATCTGAACAGCTTCTTCTTTAAGGTTTGGCGCTTTTTTGCCTGCCTTATTCATCGCCATAATCTCTTTTACACGGGCTGCCTTAACCGGGATCCAGTTTTCATCACCCTGGTAACTAAACCACATAATTTTTTTGAAAATATCGGTTTTTTGATGACGGGCGTAGCCTGCTTCTGTATCAAGGTTTTCGATGCGATCTGGAATGTCTTTCAAAGCATCCAAATAGGTATCCAGCTCGTAGTTTAGGCAGCATTTTAATTTACCGCACTGGCCTGCAAGCTTTAAGGTATTTAATGATAAATTTTGATAACGGGCCGCAGCTGTAGAAACGGTTTTAAAATTGGTTAACCAGGTAGAACAGCATAATTCGCGACCGCATGAACCAATTCCACCCAAACGGCCAGCTTCCTGGCGCATCCCGATCTGGCGCATTTCGATCCTGATACGGAAACTTTCGGCCATTTTTTTGATCAGCTCGCGGAAATCCACACGCCCATCGGCAGTATAAAAGAAAGTAGCTTTGGTTTTATCAGCCTGGTAATCCACATCGCTGATTTTCATCTGCAAACGGAGATCGAGGGCCAGTTTACGGGCTTTGTGCATGGTTTCCCATTCCATTCCCTTGGCAGCATCCCATTTTTCTACATCGGCTTCTGTGGCTTTACGGTAGATTTTTTTGGTTACCTGATCCAAAGCGGTTTTCCGCCGTTTCATCTGTATCCTTACCAGCTCGCCCGTAAGCGAAACATGGCCTACATCAAAACCTCCGGTTGGCCCTTCAACAGCAACAAGTTCACCAATTTCGAGGTAAATGTTATCGTTATTAAGGAAAAACTCCTTGCGCGAACCTTTAAATTTGATTTCTGTAACCTGAAAAGGTTTATAATTAGAAGGCATATCCAAATTGGACAGCCAATCGTGAACTTCCATTGTTTGGCAACCACCGGTGCCACATGAGCCATTACTTTTGCATCCGTTAGGGGTGCAACCACCACCTGTAGAACAACTTCCACATCCCATATTAATTGTATATATA
>NZ_DJDT01000074.1 GCF_002432345.1 Pedobacter sp. UBA5917 | reverse complement strand
ATCTTCTGGGGCGACCGCAAGGGTCGCCCCGACGTCTTTTAAAACAATGATGCCATGCATGTGATTGGGCATGATTTGAAAAACATCGAGTTCGAAATTAGGAAACCTGTCAGATAAATTGATCCATTCATTGTAAGCGATAGTTCCTGATTGATTTAATATCATTTCATTACCTTCAACTTTCCCAAATCTATGTATCCTATCTTCACAGCAGATTGTGATAAAATAGGCACCTGCTTTTGAATAATCATAACCCTTTAACCTGATCGATCTCCGATGATGTATTAAAGGATTATATTTCATATGATATTCGGGATGTTAAACTACTCTCGTACCCTTACATACTTACTCATGGTATTGATGTAGTTATCATCAAAAGTAACAGCGGTAATTTCTTTATATTTTATCTTTGTTGGTTCCTCGTCTAAATAACCAGCGGGATCGAAGCTTAAAATTTGAAGGCTTCTTTCTTTTACTTTTATGATTTCTCCGATCTTAAAAAAGAAAAGCTCGTCGTTTTCATTTTCTACTGCACAATTTAAATTGGCCTGTTTTATCGAAGTGAAAATGCTTTTACAGTTTTCGAGATCGATCTGGTGAGGGATTTTAATCAGTTCTTTCTGACCTTCCTGTTCCATAATTTCATCAAAAAACTGATCATAATCGTTGTTTCTGATTTTTACTATCGAACTTATAGGAAATATCTTGTATCCGTTAAAAACAAAATCATCATTCTCTATAATCAGTACAAAATCAAATGAATGATCTAATATATAACCATGGGAAAGCTCGTATGATTTGTTGCCAACATCTCTTTTAATTTTGACATAGTTTTTCTCTGACTGATGTTTTTGTATTTTTTCAAAAATGGTCATATCAATTCTTTTAAGCTTCCGGATTCGCCAATTTACTATGCTTGTATCCATAGGCAAAATAAACCACCAGGCCAACTACCAACCAGATACCAAAACCAATCCAATTAGAGATACCGAGCTCGCACATCATGTATAAACAACTGATTAATCCTAAAACCGGGATTAATGATAGGTTTTTGGTGATGCAGTAAAAGCTGATGATTACACAAATTATCAGAAAGATCCACATCGGGATTTTGTGTTTAAACAAGCCCCAGCCGCTTTCGTATTTCTTTTCAACCGAAACTTTTGAGGCTGAAATGAATTGCTCGTAGCGGTCAGCAGGTAAAGCGCTCAGATAAGATTCTGCATCAACTTTTTCAGCTAAAATGATCTGCGGTGCTGCATTTTTAACAATTTCTTCTTTTACGATTTTTAGTTCATCGCCACTTAAAGAAGTAACAAAAGTTACCGTTTGGATGGTTTTGGGCGAATTGAAAAAGAAAGCCTTGGTTTCTTTGCCATATTGTGTAAATGCAAAAACGATGGCTGCTATAAAAGCAATCGGCACGATAAATTTGCTGTTTACATAAGGGATTTTAAACTTTCCACGCTGTACATCGGGCCTGTTCTGTAACACTAAAACACCTGCACAAACCAGTACAAAAGCAAATAAAGTACCGATAGAACAAAGATCGGTAACAATGGTGAGGTTCATGAACAATGATGGAACAGCCACTACAAAACCAACCACAATGGTTGCAAATGAAGGCGTTTTATATTTTGGGTGGATTTTTGAAAATGATTTCGGTAATAGTCCGTCCCTGCTCATGCTCATCCAGATACGCGGTTGTCCCATCTGGAAAACCAAAAGTACGCTCGCCATTGCAAAAACAGCACTAACGGCAATAATACCACTCATTAATTTTAAGTCAATCTGGTCGAAAACAAAAGCCAGTGGATCGCCAACCGCTAAGGTATCAGATTTAACAATACCTGTTAATACCAGTGCAATAGCAACATAAAGAATGGTACAGATGATGATTGCCCACATCATGCCACGTGGTAAATCGCGCTGTGGATTTTTACATTCCTCAGCGGTTGTAGAAATGGCATCGAAACCGATATAGGCAAAAAACACTGCCGAAACACCTTTTAAAATACCCGAAACACCGTTTGGAGCAAATGGATTCCAGTTTTTGGTATCAACGTAAAATATACCTACAGCCAAAACCAAAAGTATTACGGCCAGTTTTACCACCACCATCGCATTGCTGGCATTACGGCTTTCTTTCATGCCACGGTAAATTAACCAGGTAATTAAAATGATAATCCCTAAAGCCGGAATATCTGCCACGAGGTGAAAACCCCCAATTTGTGGTGCGGTAAGCCAGGCATTGTTAGCCAAAGCCGTAGCTGGATCTAAAGCCGAAAGGCTTTTTCCTGCCGCTAAAAGTGCTTCGGCATGTTTATGTCCGTTATAGGCACTTAGGTAATCCATGGTCATCCAATCGGGCACATGGATGCCATCTATGCCGAGAAAAGGTATTTTTATCGTGGAGAGTAGCCCTGTAAAGTAATCAGACCATGATATGGCCACAGTGATGTTCCCGATGGAGTATTCCATTATGAGCGACCAACCGATAATCCAGGCAACCAGTTCGCCGAAAGCCACGTAAGAATAAGTGTAGGCACTACCCGAAACCGGAACCATGGAGGCAAATTCTGCATAGGCAAAGGCCGCAAAACTACAGGCAACGGCAGTAAAAATAAATAAAAAAATTACGGCCGGACCGCCATCGGCGCTTGCCTTACCAATCGTACTAAAAATACCAGCACCAATAATTGCTGCAATGCCAAAGGCGGTTAAATCGCGGACACCTAATGTTTTATGAAGTGTATTTTCGTGGTCGCCATAACCTTTTGCTGCATCTTGTAATATCTTGGAAATGGATTTCTTTCTGAATAGCTTTTCGAACATCTTTTATTTGATTGTTTCTTCAAACTTATAAAAAGTTTGGCTAAAAACGTTTAAAGCCGCATATAATTTTCATTACAGGTTATTTAGGGTACAAAATGCGTTTAAAAATTGATGAATTATTGATTTTAAGTCAAAAACTGTAATTATTTGGCTTGAATAAGCCTTTGTTTGATTCGCATAATTTTAGCGCTTTAGATATTGTTAATTTTGCCCCGGTCAATCAATCAGATAATGGATAGCGCTAAAAACCTTGTTTGATTAGAATATTAAATACAATTAGGGTATCATCATGAATGCAAATACAGCACCAATAAAATATATTAAAGAACGTAACCAGGGCATTGCCACTTTATTGGCTTTTGCACTACTCCCGATTTCGGGGTTTGCCACCGATATTTATATCCCTTCTCTGCCCGATATGGCAGGGGCCATAAACGTAAGTAATGTTCAGGTTCAGCTTACTTTAAGTATCTTCCTGATCAGTTATGGCGTATCGCAACTGTTTATCGGTAGTGTGCTCGATAGTTTCGGACGTTATAAAATCTGCCTTTATGCTTTATTAATTTTTGCTGCAGCGAGTATTGTTATTGCCACAAGTCATAACATTTATCTCATTTATTTCATGCGTGTAATTCATGGGGTTACCGTTGGGGCCATTGTAGTAGCAAAACGAGCATATTTTGTCGATCTGTTTGAAGGCGATCAGTTAAAACATTATTTAAGTCTTTTTTCCATCATCTGGAGCACCGGCCCCATTGTTGCACCATTTATCGGTGGTTATCTGCAAACTGCTTTTGGCTGGGAATCTAATTTTTATTTTTTAGCCGGATTTGCTGTTGTTTTTGCCTTATTGGAAATGATATTCAGTGGCGAAACTTTAAGGCATTTTACTGATTTCCAGCTCAAAAAAATTACCGCTATTTATGGCGAAATGATTAAAACCACCAGTTTTACCTTAGGAATTGTAATGTTGGGTTTGGCTTATTGTATGGTGATGGTTTACAATATGACAGGACCATTTATCATCGAGCACCACCTAAATTTTTCGCCGGTTGTGGCAGGTTATAGTTCGCTGTTTTTGGGTTTCGCCTGGATGGTTGGGGGCTTTATCGGTAAAGCAACTATTAATAAACCCTTCTTTAAAAGATTAATGATCAATTCGCTATTGCAGGTTGCTTTTGTCGTATTGATGATATTGAGTTTAAATTTTATTGCTAACCTATGGTCGCTTATTTTCTTTGCTTTTATTATCCATGTTGGGGCGGGTTATACTTTTAACAACTACTTTACTTTCTGTTTAAGCAAGTTCCCGAAAAATGCGGGCATTGCAGGTGGTTTAACCGGAGGTTTTACCTACGTAATTGTTTCTTTTTTGAGTTACGGTGTGGTAAACCTGATCCCGGCCAAAGATGAACGTAACCTGAGCCACAGTTACCTGATCATGATTCTGTTATCGGTTCTGGTGATGTTTATCATCTCAAGGATCAGGCAAAAAAACGAAGCATAAAGCTTATTTAATACGTCCTTCTTCGTCGGTTACGCTGGTTTTACGCTCACGGGTGCCCTTAATGCTGCTGCTGCCAAAAATATAGTTTAAACTGAGTCTGTACACCCTGGTTTCCTGTTTTTGGGTAAGGTTATAATCCAGACCGGAAAGTGCACTGCTGATCCTTGCTTTTCTGGTATTTAAAACATCGTTGGCTGCAAGTTTAACATTAAGCTTTTTATCGAAGAACGATTTTTTAAGTCCAAAGTCTATTCCGTAGTAAGGTTTAATGGCATAAGTACCATAAATCTGCGATGAAGCATACTCGCCCGAAAGTTCTGCCGCAGTTGATGGACTAAGGGTAAAGGTGTGACTGCTGTTGATCATAAAATTCACTTTTTTCCTATCGTAAGCACCATTGTTTAAATTTGTGGTTTTGATCTGGTTATAAGTACTGGTAAACGTGTTGTCCATGCTCCAGAATTTGGTAACCGTGGTAGGGTAGCCGATAGTTAAATCATAAGCATATTGTTTATCAAGATTTTGAACGGTTTGATAAAGCGTTTTCTTCTCGTTTTCAGGTAACAATACATCGATTATCAGATTATTGGTGATGCTGTAACCCAACGAAATATTTAATGCCTTTTTGTAATTGTAAGATAGCTGAAAAGCGTTGGTGTACTGTGGGTTAAGAAAAGGATTGCCCTGGCTAAAAGTATACAAATCAACAAAATATACAAATGGATTTAGCGATTTATAATCAGGACGGTCGATCCTTCTGTTATAGGAAAAGCCCATCTCATTATTCGGATTTAAGGTTTGATTGAGGCTAAAACTTGGGAAAAAATCAAAATAACTGCGTTTTACAATTTTGTTGTCGTTAATGGAGTTGCCTTTGGAATTGGTTTGTTCCATTCTTAAGCCAATTTCAATGTTGGTTGATTTAAATTCGTGTTTTAGGCTACCGTATGCTGCATTGATGTTTTCGTCGTAAATAAAATGATTGCTTCTGCTTACATCGTTCTTCCAATCCGTCCCGATCTGGTTTTCGAACTGAAAATCGTTATCGGTACTTACCCAACTGCTTTTTAAGCCCATATCTAATTTCGTACTTGCGTTTAAGGGGAGGGTATAGTCAATTTTTGCAGCCCTGATTTTGATAAAAGATGGTGTAGCATTCCTGAAAATAGCAGGCGATTTATACTTTGTTCCGTTCTGATCGAAAAAGAAATTCTGGTAAAGCGTGTTTTCTTCGCTGTGATATTTCGCATAATCCAGATCGAAAGAAAGTTCCTGCCCGAGGGTATCTATAACACTTTTATAATTGAGATTGTAGGCCTGGTTACGGTATTTGTTCTTTGCAGGATTATTGGCAATAATCGAGGAATCGGCCTTTGTGAAATTTTGTCCGATGGCTGTACCGCCATTTGATAAATCGTGACCGTTGTTAAAATAACCTGTGGTTAAGAAACCAAGCGTGTTTTGTCCATTAATAAAATAGTCGATCCCTGCCTTGTAATTATTGTTATGTATAGACCTGACCTGTGTATTGTATTGGTGAAAATAAGTATCCTGACCATCGCCTTTCGCAATCCTTAAAATATCCAGGTTTTCGCTCGCTTTATTGTTATTGTTCGCAAAACTTCCAAAAACGTTCAGGTTTTTATTGCGGTGATTGATGGATAGCCCTGCATCACTTTTCGGATTTTTCCCGTAGCCGAAACCTAAATCTATGCTTCCATTTGTGCCATAATTAGCATTCTTTTTCAGCTTAAAATTGATGATACCCGCATTGCCTTCTGCATCGTATTTTGAGGATGGACTTGTGATCAGTTCAATCGTTTTAATTTCGTTACCATTTAATGATCGCAGTCGCGTGGCCAGCTGCTCGGCCGATAAATAGGTCGATTTTCCATCAATCAGCACATTTACGCCCGATTTCCCCTTAATACTGATTGCCCCGTCCTGATTGACAGATACGCCCGGCATTTTAGATAAGATTTCGAGTGCTGTATTTCCGGTTGCAACAATACTGTTTTCAACATTCATTACCGTTTTATCGTTATGGCGTTCTATTAAGGGCTTACGACCGGTTATTGCCACACTTTCGAGCTCTTTTACCTCCTGATTAAGGTTAAAGCTTAAATCCATATTGGTTTTGCCAAATGGCGTTTCAAAAGTTTCTCTTAACGTTTGATAGCCAACAGCATTAACCACAACCAAAAATTTACCGGTGGGGAAGTTTTCCAACACGTAGCTTCCTTCCTGATTGCTGGTAGTGGTTTTAAAAAATGTAGTATCTGCCAGGCTTGTAAATTTTAGATTGGCCGAAACCTTGATGCCATCTTTTGTAATTACTGTACCCGTAATGCGGGTTTTTGTAGTCTGTGCAGATACCACATTCAAAAATAATAGTGAGAGTGTAAAATTTAGCGCAAATATTTTCATTGTTAATCAGGATGTAATGATTGGTTTTTCCTTTTATCTGAAGAGGAATTAAACGAAACTAAATCATTAGGCGCATTATACGCTGATTTTTAACAATGTTTAACCCAATTAACATTTTTTTACAGTTGGTTTAATAGTTCATTGGTCATTTGTTCATTGGTTGGGCAAAGCGCCCATGATCTAGTGTCTTTCTAGCGCAAGTCTTAGCTAGAGGCATTGTGAGGTAGGGTAAATTGTGTTTTCCGAATGAACTTTTTTTAATATGTCGATTGTAATGAGGGCGAAAAATCAGTGTTTCCGTGGCAAAAAAAAGCGAGGTCTTAGCGGGACGCTAAGACCAGATAAGCATCTTTCAGCAAAATAGACCCTGAAATAAATTCAGGGTGACGAACTTTTTTAAATACAAACAAAAAAGTCGTGGCAAATACCACGACTTCCAATTTATTTAACTGTGAGGGAAAAACCTTCAACCTTTGGCCCTCCACCTTCCACCTTATCTTAACCCAATTTTTCCAGTTCCGATTTTACAAAAGCGGCCAGTTCTTTTACATATTCTGCACTGAAATCAAATTTGATACCTGCAGTTTCATATATTTCATTCATTGGTTTCGTATAACCCAACGAAAGTGCTGCAAGGTATTGATCTAGTGCTTTTTCAGGATTTTCTTTATAGTTTTTCCAAACGGCAATGGCACCTAATTGTGCAATGGCATATTCGATATAATAAAAAGGAACTTCGAACAGGTGAAGTTGTTTTTGCCAGCCGTTACCGAACTGCTGATCTAAATCTGTCCAATCAGCGAAACCTGCGCCAAAACGGTTATAAATCTGCTTAAAGGTTTCCTCACGGTCGGCAGCGGTATGTGTAGGATTAGTATAAATCCAATGCTGAAACTGATCGATTACGGCAACCCATGGCAAAGTTTTTAAAACATCGGCCAATTGCTCTTTTTTTGCACGGTTTAAATCTTCCTCATTGTCGAAATACAGATCCCATTTATCCATAGAGATCAATTCCATACTCATTGAGGCCAGTTCGGCAACTTCAGAAGGGCAGTGTTTAAAATCATTCAGTTCTAAACCCGCAGTTAAAAAAGTATGGATAGCATGTCCGCCTTCGTGCACCATGGTGGTTAAATCGCGCAGTGAGTTTGCCGAGTTCATAAAAATAAACGGTGCGCCGGTTTCGGCCAAAGGGTAGTTGTAGCCGCCCGGTGCTTTACCTTTTCTGCTCTCAACATCAAAAAGGTTGTTGGCTTTCATGGTAGCCAGTTTTTCGCCCAGTTTTTGGTCGATGGCATTAAAACAGGCAATACTTTTATCAATCAGTTCTTCGCCATTATTAAACGGCTTTAAAGCTGGTTTGCCACTAACACTTACTTCCAGATCCCATGGTTTTAATAACTCTAAACCCAAAGCTTCACGGCGTTTTTCGGCCTGTTCTTTTAAAATAGGAACAATTTCTTTTTCAATTGCATTGGCAAAATCGTAACAATCCTGCGGGGTATAATCGAAACGGCCCAAAGCCTGGAACATGTAATCGCGGTAATTTTCGAAACCTGCATTTAGCGCCACCTGGTTACGTAGTTTAATCAGTTCATCAAATAAGATATTTAAGTCGTCTTTATCAACCAATCGGCGTTGCTGGATGGTTTTCCATGCATTTTCGCGTACCTCACGGTTTAAATCCTTGATAAAAATCGACGCCTGCTCCAAAGTATATTCCTGCCCGTTAATTTCCACACTCATCGCACCGGTAGTACTTTGGTATTTCTGTTGTTTTACCTGCAGTTCGGTAAAAAGTTCGATATTTTCATCGCGGTAAAGCTCCAAAGCTTTTTTAATTGCACGGCTGTAAACAAAATATTTTTCTTTATCCAGATCATCCATAAACGGACTATCCACAAATTTTTTATTCAGCTCGTTGGCCAAAGGAGAAATTTTTGGCTCTATTTCCGTTGCAAAATACTGGAAATTTTTAACGAGTTCTTCATTGGCCGTATCGCAGCTCATTTTAATATAGCGCCAGGCAAAATCTTCTTCCAAAGCAGCTTCCAGCTCCGAGCGGTCTTTTAACCATTGCTCCAATTCGGTGGCGTTGGTTATTTCGCGCTGCTGTAATTCGGTAAAAAGTGGTTCTAAATTTTCCCAGGTAATGGTCAATTCCTGAGGGATATATGTTCTAGGTTTTTTAGTTATCATAATATATTTAATTATTGAATTAGGGAATGATGGAATTATTGAATGTTTGCCATTTTCTCATTCAAAATTCAATCATTCATTCATTATTTGTGTCTCAAATAGGCGTCTATCAAAAAGCAAACGGCAAATATTACCGATGCATAACCATTTAAGGTTTGAAAAGCCCTGTTTACCTTGCTGATATCGTTCGGTTTAACCAATAAATGCTGATAGACTAACATTGAGCAGAAAAACACAATACCTACGTAATAAACCCAGCTGAAAGATGTAAAGAACACCGGTAAAATTACACAGGTAGCCGATAGTATGTGCAACAGCACCGAAACATTTAAAGCATTTTTAATGCCAAGTGCAGATGGAATGGAATGTAATTTTTCTTCGCGGTCAAATTCTTCGTCCTGTAAAGCATAGATGATATCAAAGCCACTTACCCAAAAAAGTACAGTTAACGAATATAAAACGGGAACCAGGGCAAAATGTCCGGTAACGGCAATATAAGCACCGATAGGGGCAAGGCTAAGGCCTAAGCCCAATACCAAATGGCACAATGCCGTAAACCTTTTAGTATAGCTGTAAAATAAAACCACAAACAATGCTACTGGCGATAAATAGAAACAAAGTGGGTTAATAAAATAAGTGGCTATGGCAAAAAGTACACAGTTGGCAATCACGAAAATTAACGCTTCGTTTGCCGAAACCTTGCCTGCGGGGATATCCCTCATTTTGGTGCGCGGGTTCTTCGCATCAATATTCCGATCAAGATAACGGTTAAAGGCCATGGCCGAGTTACGGGCAAAAACCATGCAGAGCAGAACCAGAATCAGTTTATACCACGAGAATGGATTTTCTGTAGTGGTTACGCCCAAAAAAAAGCCGATCATGGCAAATGGAAGCGCAAAAACAGAGTGGGCGAATAATACGAGTGAAAAGTATTTTTTCATTTTTTTAGAAAAGGTTAACTGTATAAATTGGTTAACTGGTTAATTGCTTTATTGCAGGATTGTTATATTGCTAACTGCAAATTGCCTACTGTGAACTGATTATGGTTAACTGGTTAATTGTTTACCCTTCGACTACGCTCAGGAGGTTAACTGTGTTAGTTGCATCATGCTATCTACTACTAAACTATGAACTATTGACCATGATCCATGACAAATAAACCAGTGGCTAATGAACCAATTAAAACTTCTTATATTCTTTCGGTACAACAAAATCCTTATTTACCTCGTAGATAAAGTTCAAAACCTCATCTTTTCCAACAGCTTTTTCGGCAGAAGTAATAAATGTTGCAGGGATTTCCTCAAAAAACTCACCTAACTTTTTCTTAAAAGCGGCAACATTTTTCTGGGTGGTGGTCATGCCCTGTTTATCAGCCTTGGTAAAAATCAGCGAAAAGGGAATCTGTTTCTCGCCTAACCAGTAGCAAAATTCAATATCAATCTGTTGAGGTTCTAAACGGCTATCAATCAGTACAAAAACACATTGTAAGCTCTCTCTTTTGGTAATATAAGCGCGGATAAATTTTTCCCACTTCTCTCTGCTGGTTTTCGAAACCTTGGCATAACCATAACCCGGCAAATCGACAATATACCAGGCATCGTTAATCAAAAAATGGTTAATCAGCTGGGTTTTACCAGGGCGCTGAGAAGTTTTTGCCAATCCATGCTGGTTAACCAACATATTGATCAGTGAAGATTTACCCACGTTAGAGCGGCCGATAAACGCATATTCGGGCATTAATGGCGCCGGCAGGGCCGAAACCTGGGTGTTGCTGCAAACAAATGTTGCCGTTTTGATAATCATGGTACAAAGGTAGGGTTTTGAGTCCGAAGTCCGAAGTCGGAAGTCTGAAGTCCAAATTGATAATCTTTTCCAGGTTTAATTTTTGACAATTGGCTGAATACTTTGCACCAACACTTCGGACTTCGGACTAAAGACTCCCGACTTTTTCTCTATCTTTGCCACATATCATGAATCAGAATATCACCCCATACCAAGTAGAAGATGCAACTAAAAAAGAGCAGGTTGCAACCATGTTCAATAATATTTCGGGCACTTACGATTTCTTAAACCATTTCCTTTCTTTAGGCATTGATGTATTGTGGCGCAAGAAAGCGATTAAGGAGCTGGTTTCTATCCAGCCAAGGATTATGCTTGATGTGGCCACCGGAACGGGCGATTTTGCTTTTGAGGCCATTAAAAAACTTCATCCCGAAAAGGTGATCGGTGTTGATATTTCTGAAGGCATGCTCGAAGTGGCCAAAAAGAAAATCAATGAGCGTAACCTGAATGAAACTTTTACTGTTCAGGTTGGCGATTCGGAAGGACTGCATTTCGAAGATAATACTTTCGATGCCATTACCTGTGCCTATGGCGTACGTAATTTCGAAAACCTGGAAAAAGGATTGACCGATATGTACCGCGTGTTAAAACCAAACGGTAAAATGGTGATCCTGGAGTTCTCAAAACCCAGGGTATTTCCGGTTAAACAATTGTACAGTTTCTATTTTAAACAGGTAACACCTTTCTTTGGGAAACTGTTTTCTAAAGACCACAGGGCTTATACTTACCTGCCCGAATCGGTAGCTGCTTTCCCTGATGGAGAAGATTTTACCAAACTGATGGAAAAAATCGGTTTCAAAAGTACCAAACAGCGAATTTTAACGTTTGGAATAAGTTCGATATATACCGGAACCAAATGATCAAAAAATTAAGCCTCATTCTTTCTCTCTTCGCTGTATCTGCAACTGCATTTGCCCAAAACTGGGGCGGTGGTATAGATGATGAGGATTGGAGTTTTGGTTTTAATTTTCAATATATATCTGCCGAATACAAGATCCTTAAAAAGCAGAATTGGCGCGATCAGTTTTACGAGGTGCCAAATTCTTTAGGGGTTTCTTACGATCCGGCTTCCGGTTTGCCAGTAACTTCAAAGTTAAATGCCATTTACAGTACGCCTTCGCAGGGTTTCGGATTGGGTTTTGTAATGAACAGAATGATATCCGATAACTTTGATATCCGGGCAACCCCCTCACTTATTTTTAGTGATAGGACGGTGACTTACGAATATGAGCCAATGGCACCGATTAATTTAGGGAACGGGCAGACCAAAAATTTCCAGACAGTGGTTGAGCGGAAAGTACAGGCTACGATGTTCGAATTTCCACTGGGGATAAAAGTAAAATCGAACCGGTTGAACAATTTAAGGGTTTATTGGCTTGGAGGTGCAAAATACTCAATTGATATAGCTTCGAAGAAAAAAACCTTCGATGAAGGTGAAAGTCCGGTAAACAAATTGTTAAAAAATCAACGCAACTACCTTTCCTACGAAACAGGTATAGGCTTCGATATTTACTTCGAATATTTTAAAATGTCGCCCGAAATTAAGCTATCTTATTCAAAAAACGATCTCTTGCAGCGCGATAATACGGTTTACGCCAATCCGATAGATAAGTTGAAATTACGTCAATTAACATTCAGTTTGATTTTTCAATAAGCTTACAATTCAAAAAAACTTACCTTTGTTGATGTGGATGAGGCCTAAAGGTGTTAGCTTTGGTTTCGCACAACTTAAAATTCATAAACATGTCTAAAATCGCATTAATTACAGGCGCAACTTCTGGTATTGGCGAAGCTTGTGCACATACATTCGCCCAACAGGGTTATAATCTGGTGTTATTGGCCCGCCGGGGAGACCGCTTAGCTAAAATTGCCCACCATCTGGAAGATAAATATGCCATCACCATTAAACAGGTATTGGCGGATGTTCGCGATAAGGATAGCCTTACCACCACTCTGGAAGTTTTGCCTGCCGAATGGAAAAAGGTAGATGTATTGGTAAACAATGCGGGTTTAAGTCAGGGTTTAGATCCCATTGATAAAGGAGATACCAGCGATTGGGATACCATGATCGATACCAATGTTAAAGGGTTGCTTTATGTAACCAAAATTGTTTCGAACTGGATGATCCCGAATCAATCCGGCCACATCATCAATATTGGTTCTATTGCCGGTAAAGAAGTTTATCCAAATGGAAACGTATATTGTGCCAGTAAACATGCGGTAGATGCTTTAACCAAAGGTATGCGTATCGATTTGCTTAACCATAATATAAAAGTTACCGCAATTAATCCGGGCATGGTAGAAACCGAATTTTCGGTGGTGCGTTTTAAAGGTGATGAAGAACGTGCGAAAAAGGTATATGAAAATTTTGAACCTTTAATTGCTGATGATATTGCAGATGCCATCTGGTATGTGGTAAGCAGACCCAAACATGTAAACATTAACGATATGCTGATTATGCCAACTGCACAGGCAACAGCAACAATTATTAATAAAGGTTAATTGTTTAAATTGTATAAACTGGTTAACTGTTTTGCGTAACGCGACAAGCGTTTAGCGTAAAATGGGCAATTTGCTCTAACAATTTAGCAATCGAGCAATTAAACAATTATGCTCATAGAACGATTAACCGGTTTAAACAATTAACCAGTTAACCAACAAAAAACAACCAATAAATAGAAATGATATCAAACACTATAGATCAGGAAATAAAAAAAGCCATGCTGGCTAAAGATCAGGCAACTTTAAGAGGTTTAAGGGCAATAAAAGCTGCTTTGCTTTTAGCGCGTACAGAAAAAGGCCATGCGGAAGAAATTACGGAAGAAGCCGAAACCAAAATCCTTCAGAAACTGATTAAACAACGTCGCGAATCTGCCGATATTTATAAACAACAGAACCGGGAAGATTTGGCAGTGATAGAAGAAGAAGAACTGGAAGTAATTGGCCAATTTTTGCCAAAACAGTTGGATAGGGCAGAGGTAGCCGCAATTATTGAGGGCGTAATCAAACAATCTGGCGCCACATCGGTTAAAGATATGGGTAAGGTGATGGGCCTGGCAAATAAGGAACTGGCCGGTAAAGCCGATGGAAAATTAATCGCCGAGATTGTTAAGGAAAAGTTGGCTTAATTAAGGTAAAAGGTAGAGGGGGTAAATGGTTTAAGGCTAATTTATCGCCAGTCGCTTACCGCTCTACGCGTTGCAAATGAAGTTTTTATACCGTTTTCGATTTTATTTCAGAAAAATGGCATAGAAATGCATAAATTTAATTTTACTCTACTAACTTAGTAGCACAATACCATCTAAAATATATATGACTTACCCGATAATAGAAGAAGACGGATTTAAATACATCGAAGCTGGAAAAGGCGAGACACTGGTATTGCTGCACGGCCTAATGGGCGAATTGAGCAATTGGGAACTGGTTATCGAGCATTTTAAAGATCGCTACCATGTTATTATCCCGATTTTGCCCATTTACGATCTTCCAATTTTAACCCTTGGTGTAAAGGCACTCTCGAGGTACCTGCACCGTTTCTTAAAATATAAAAATTTAAACCAGGTGGTGCTTGTAGGCAATTCGCTTGGTGGCCATGTTGGTCTGGTATTTACCGTTGCACATCAGGAGTTTGTAAAAGCACTGGTGCTTACCGGAAGTTCTGGCTTATACGAAAACGCCTTCGGTGGTTCTTTCCCACGTAGGGAGAGTTACGATTATATCAAAGAAAAGGTAGAATTTACCTTTTACGATCCGGCAACGGCAACCAAAGAACTGGTTGACGATGTTTTTAAAACCGTTAACGACAGATCGAGGGTAATCAGGATCTTAACCATGGCCAAATCGGCTATCCGCCATAACATGGCCAAAGAACTTTCTAAAATTACCATCCCGGTTTCGTTGATCTGGGGAATGAACGATAAAGTTACACCGCCCGAAGTTGCAGAAGAATTTCACCAGTTATTGCCAAATTCGGAACTGAACTGGGTAGATAAATGCGGACATGCGCCTATGATGGAGCATCCCGAAATATTTAACACCTTTTTGGATAAATTTTTAGACAGAATATTATTGAAGTAATGTTTGCCGCAGAAATCATATCAGATGCAATTCCATCATTAAGAACCGTTGATACGGTGCAGAAAGCTTTAGATCGCATGAACGATTTTAAACTAAAGCATCTGCCGGTTGTTAACGAGGCTACTTTGTTGGGTTTGGTATCCGAAGATGACCTGTTGAACATTCATAACCACGATACACTTTTAAGCGATGCTGCGGTAAATATGCTCAATGTTTTTGTGCTCAATAACGCACATACCTATGATGTAATCAGGTTGTTGGGCCAGCTAAAACTTACTGCTGTACCTGTTCTCGATCAGCAGAAAAATTACCTGGGCTTAATTCCCATCAATAATATGGTTAATGCCATTGCAGAACAATATGCCGTAAACGAACCCGGAGGCATTATTGTGCTCGAAATCAGTAACCGCGACAATTCGCTTGCACACATTGCCCAGATCGTTGAGGCCGATAATGCGCAGGTGCTCTCTTCTTACGTAAATGCTTTCGAAGATTCTACACGTTTAGAAGTAACGCTCAAAGTAAATAAAACAGAAATTACTTCATTGGTAGCTTCTTTTGAACGATATGATTATCTGGTAAAAGAAGTATACAATAACACACAGATTGATGATGGGTCGCAGGAGCGTTACGATTCTTTCATGAATTACTTAAATGTATAAACCTACTTTATGAGGATTGCAATTTACGGGAGAGATTTTAATGATACGGTTTTGCCCTATGTACAGGAGGTTTTTGATCACCTGGCCGAGCATAACATCCAACCCGTTTTATATTCCAAATTTAAAACATCCCTGCACGGCAAAATCAAACTGCCTGGCAATACCATTATATTCCATAACCACGCCGAACTTAAAGACCATGCCGATGTATTGTTGAGTTTGGGCGGTGATGGTACTCTATTGGATACCTTATCACTGATCCGTAATTCGGGCATACCCGTAATCGGGATCAATTTTGGGCGTTTGGGTTTTCTGGCCAGTATCAACAAAAACGAAATCGGATCGGCATTAAAAGCTTTAAGCAAAGGTGAATATACTTTGGATTCGCGTTCGCTTTTAACCTTAGAATCAGACAATAGTTTATTTGGTGAAGAAAACTTTGCCCTCAACGATATCACCATCCACCGTCGCGATAACTCGGCTATGATGATTATCCACGCCTCCATGAATGATGAATTTATCAATTCGTACTGGGCCGATGGATTGATTATTGCCACGCCAACAGGTTCTACCGCATATTCGTTAAGCTGCGGCGGCCCTATCATTTATCCCGACTCTAAAAACTTTGTAATTACACCCATTGCACCGCATAATTTAAATGTGAGGCCCGTAGTGGTGCCTGATGGGAATAAACTCTCTTTTGAGGTGGAGGCCAGGGAATCGAAATTTCTCGTTTCATGCGATAGCCGCACCGTAACCGTAGAGCGATCGGTAAAAATCAGCATCAAAAAAGCAGATTTTTGCATAAATCTCATCCGCCTTAACAATGAAACCTACTTAAACACGTTAAGGAATAAATTATTATGGGGCATTGATACCCGTAACTACTAAGTATGACGCCAAACAAACCACTATTGCTTATCCTCTTTCTCATCTTTAGTGGAGGGCTTGTTCGTGCTCAGCGTGAGCCGATAGGCGAACCCTCCTGGGAAGTTGGGCTTATGGCAGGTGGTGCAGGTTATATCGGCGATCTTAATCAGAACAATTATTTAAAAATTAGTGGTTTATCTGGCGGTGCATATGTGAAACGTAATTTTAACCAATACCTGGGTTTACGTTTAAATTACACCTTGGGGCAGGTCAAAGCCGATGATGCAAATTCAGGCAATGAGCAGTTCCGCGAAAGAAACCTTCGTTTTAAAACTACCCTGAACGAATTCAGTGGAATAGTAGATTTTAATTTTTTTAATTTTAACCTGGGTGGCGGAACCCGGCAGTTTACGCCATACCTGTTTGCAGGCGCGGGTTTGGTTATTTTTAAACCAACCGTAAAAGTAGATGGCGATAGATACCGTTTAGATCGTTTAGCTACCGAAGGGCAGGAGAATGGCTATAAAAATGTTGTTTTAACCATTCCTTATGGGTTAGGATTGCGTTATAATTACAAAGATACCTGGAGCGTTTTTACCGAACTGGGTTACAGAACACCCTCTACCGATTATATTGATGATGTAAGCGGACGTTATCCGGTCAATCCCGTTTTCGTTGGAAATGGCCAGAATCAGGTTAATTTATCCGATCCTTCGGTTAACCAGATCGGAAAACCAGGTACCCAAAGAGGCGATTTTCGAAAAAGGGACACTTATCTATTTGTTAGTGTTGGCATATCTTTTACCTTTGTATCCTCAAAATGCTATTCCTTTTAAGCTGATTTTGACATAATTAATGGGATTTAAAGAACAAATAGACTATAGCCGCCTGCCAAAGCACATTGCAGTAATCATGGATGGCAATGGAAGATGGGCAAAAGGCCAGGGTAAAGTACGGGTTTTCGGACATGAGCAAGGTGTACTTTCGGTAAAAGATATTGTAGAAGGCTGTGTAGAAGTAGGTATCGAATACCTCACCTTATATGCGTTTTCTACCGAAAACTGGAACCGGCCAAAAGAAGAGGTAGATGCTTTGATGCAGATCCTGATTTCTACCATCAACAAAGAAACCGAAACACTTAATAAAAATAACATTAAGCTTAATGCGATCGGCAATATTGCATCATTACCGCAGGAGTGTATAGATGATTTGAAAGAAGCCATGGCAAAAACAGCCCATAACGAAAAATGTACACTAACCCTGGCATTGAGTTATAGTGCAAAATGGGAAATTGTAGAGGCTGCCAAAAAAATCGCATCAGCCGTAAAAGATAATAACCTATCGTTGGATGATATTGACGAAAACCTGTTTTCATCAAAGCTTACAACAGTAAATATGCCCGATCCTGAACTCATGATCAGAACCAGCGGCGAACACCGGATCAGTAATTACCTGCTCTGGCAGATGGCTTATACCGAGTTTTATTTTACCGATGTTTTATGGCCGGATTTCAGACGTGAGGATCTTTTTGAGGCTATTGTAGACTATCAAAAACGCGAGCGCCGTTTCGGAAAAATTAGCGAACAATTAAACTAATTTTTCTTTTAACACTTTTTAACAAGCGTTTAAACTAACTTAGCACCACTTTTATACGATAAATGAACCATAGTGAGGGAAACATAACAGAGAAAAATTTTGCTTTATAAAACCCTGTTACCCTATTGGCCATTACTGAACAAATAATTTTAATGAAAAAAATATTTCAAGTTTTAATTCTACTAGTTTTAGCCGCTCCGGCCTTCGCTCAAGTACGTCCACAAGGTCAGGCACCGGCAACCCCTTCTTTAAAGGTTGGTGGCTTAGATCTCGATTATTTTAGTCCAAAAGAATATATCATTGGTGGTACAACAGTAATAGGAACCCAATATTTAGATAAAGAAGTATTAATTACACTATCTAAATTAACCAAAGGCGATAAAATTGTTCTTCCCGGCGAAGCAACTTCTGATGCGATTAAAACCCTTTGGGCGCAGGGCCTGTTTGATGATGTTAAACTTAATATCGAAAAATTTGTTCAGGATTCTGTTTATTTCGAAATCGAGGTGGTAGAACGTCCGCGTTTAAGCTCTATCGATTTAAAAGGCATCCGTAAATCTGAAAAAACGGCCATTCAGGAAAAACTGAATGATAAAACAGGTAAAATCGTAAATGATAACCTATACAATACCACTTCGGCCATTGTTAAAAAGTACCTGCTGGATAAAGGTTTCTTCTTTACCAAAATCGATTACAAGACCCGTAAAGATCCGAATGCCGAAAACAGTGTAGTATTAGAGGCATACATTGATAAAGGCCACCGTGTTAAAGTACAGCACATCGATTTTACCGGAAATAAAGATTTTAAAGCAGCAAAACTCCGTAAATACCTTAAAAACCCTAAACAGTTTACCTGGTGGCGTTTCTGGGGCTCTGGAAAATTCGCAAAAGAGAAATACGAAGAGAACAAGGTAAAAATGATTGCTAAAATGCATGAAAAAGGTTACCGTGATGCCGAATTGTTAAAAGATACCATTTATCAGCACAACAATAAAAAGGTTAACATCAGGATGGATCTTTACGAAGGTAAAAAATATTATTTCGGTAATATTACCTGGGCCGGTAACGCCATTTACCCTGATAGTATTTTGCAGAAAGTATTAACCATCGAAAAAGGTGATGTGTTTAGTGAAGAAAGATTAAACAAAAAACTGAACGGTGGTGGAGAAAACGGTGGCGATATTAACAGTATGTATACCGATAACGGATATTTAACTTTTAACATCGATCCGGTACAGACCAAAATTTATGGCGATACCGTTGATGTGGAACTACGCATGTACGAAGGACCACAGTACACCAACAACCGCATTACCTTAAAAGGTAACACCATTACCAATGATAAAGTGGTATTGCGTGAGATCCGTACCAAACCGGGACAGAAATTTAACAAAAGTGACCTGATCCGTACCATCCGTGAGATTGGTCAGTTGGGTAACTTTGACGAATCTAAAACGGTTCCTACACCACGCCCTAACCCGGCTGATGGTACTGTGGATATTGAGTATGCAGTAGAAGAAAAACCTTCCGATCAGATCGAGTTATCAGGTGGTTTTGGTGGTGGCCGTATCATTGGTACATTGGGTTTAACCTTCAACAACTTCTCGTTACGTAACCTCTTTAATTTAAAAGCTTACAAACCTCTACCAAAAGGTGATGGACAGAAATTAAGTTTACGTGGACAAACCAACGGTAAATATTACCAATCGTATAGTTTCTCGTTCTCTCAACCATGGTTTGGTGGCGAAAAACCGGTAAGTTTCGGTGTAAGTGCATTTACTTCATTACAATCTAACGGTTTAAGCAGCGGCGATGCCCTTTTCCAGAAAATCCGTTTAAACGGTGTAACCGTAAGTTTGGGTAGAAGGTTAAACTGGCCGGATAACTATTTCCAGTTAACACATGCAGTAAGTTTACAACAGTATATCTTAAATAACTATAGCGGATATTTATTCAATACCGGTACCTCTTATAACTTAAACTTATCTCAGGAGATCAGTCGCGATTCGCGTGATTCGCCGATTTTCCCTAAATCAGGATCGTTCTTACGTTTTACCATTCAGGCAACACCACCATACTCGTTGTTTAACAAAGTAAACTATGCAACCGCATCTGATAAACAGAAATACCGTTTTACCGAATACCATAAATGGAAATTCGATTCGCAATGGTACCAACGTGTTGCCGGTAATTTAGTAATTAAAGCACAGGCACAGTTTGGTTTCTTAGGTTCGTATAACAAAGCAGTTGGTCAATCCGCATTCGAACGTTTCAAACTGGGTGGTGATGGTATGCAGGGATTCGATTTCTTACAGGGATCTGAGCTGATCGCGATGCGTGGTTATGCAAATAACGCTGTTATTCCTAACGGTGCCGATCCAAGTGTTGCACAGCAATCAGGTAGCCCTATCTATACTAAATATGTAATCGAGGCACGTTATCCGGTTATTGCAAGTCAGCAGGCTACAGCATTCGTACTGGCTTTTGCCGAGGGCGGTAATACCTGGAACAGGTTTGGCGATTTTAATCCGTTCAATATCAGAAGATCAGCTGGTATTGGTGCAAGGATCTTCTTACCGATATTTGGTTTACTGGGTATCGATTACGGACATGCATTTGATACGATCCCTGGATTATCAGATGGAGGAAAGCAGAACTTTACTTTTAGTATCGCACAACAATTAGGTGGATTTTAATTGATAAAGAGTAAAAAATTAACTAATTATGCAATAAATCATCGTAAGATGAGTTTAAACAAAGCTTAGGTTATTAACTGTATCATTAACACACACACAAATGAAACCATCAGGATTTTGCCTACTTGGCAATAAGAACATAAAATCATGATAGCTTCATCACCTTTAAAAAAACATTAACAGGATGAAAAAGTATCTTTTTATCGCATTTCTACTTTGCACTTCAATAGGTGCCTTTGCACAGAAGTTTGCTTATGTAGACACAGAGTATATTTTGAAACATTTGCCGGAATATAAATCTGCATTAAGCCAGCTGGATGTAGCCTCAAAACAATGGCAGCAACAGGTTGATCAGAATTTTTCTGAAATAGACAGGATGTATAAAGCTTATCAGGCCGATCAGGTTTTATTAACCGATGATATGCGCAAGCGCCGCGAAAACGAAATTATTGAAAAAGAAAAACAGGCGAAAGAATTTCAGCGTTCGAAGTTCGGTCCGGATGGCGATCTTTTTCAGAGCAGGATTAAATTAATTAAACCTATTCAGGATAAAGTTGCCGAAGCCATTAAACAGATCGCAAAATCTAAGTACCTGGATTTCATTTTCGACAAAAGCAGCGAAGCAACCATGATGATTTATGCAAGCAGCAGTTACGATGTCAGTAATGATGTGGTTGTAAAATTAGGTTACAAGCCGGGGACTGTAAATAATTAGTATATTCGCCCGGTATTTTTAGAAAAAACAATTAGAAAAAAATAAAAAAAGTAAAATAGAACGATGAGAAAGTTAATTAACGTATTCTTTGTAGCAGCAGGTTTATTGTTTACAGCGAATATGGCAAGTGCACAACAAAAATTGGGTCACATTAATTCTGAAGAGGTATTCGCAAACTTACCAGAGGCTAAAGCAGCTCAAACAACTTTAGAGACCTTAGGTAAACAAAAACAAGCTGATATTGATGCTATGATCAAAGAATATCAGACTAAATTGGCGGCTGCTCAGGCAAAAGAAAAAACTTTGAGCGAAGCTAACAAAGAAACAGTAGGTAAAGAGTTACAGGTTGCTGGTCAGGAATTACAGGATTTAGAAAAACGTATCACTGATGCACGTACCAAAGCTTCACAGGATATAGGTACTAAACAAGGCGAATTGTTCCAACCTATCCAGGCTAAAGTTGCAACTGCAATTTCTTCAGTAGCTAAAGAAAAAGGTTTGGCTTACGTTTTCGATATCGCAAACGGACAAGGTGGTAATAACCTGGTTTTCTGGGATGGTGGTGATGACATTACTGCTTCAGTTAAAACTAAATTAGGCATTACTGCAACTGCTGCAAAACCGGCTGCACCTAAGAAATAGTCTTTTAGTCCATAGTCTTGAGTCGAGAGTCTCAAGTCAATGAAAAATGATACAGCGGAATTAAGTCTAACTTAGTTCCGCTTTTTTGTTTTTAGAGGGTTTTAATGCTGTAAGGTTTAAAGGTTGGAATGTTCTGCTCCTGGTTCATTAAAACTTTCCAATGTTACAACATTTCAACCTTCCAACTAAGATTGCAACTTTACAACATTCAAACAAACATTCCAACTTCCCAACATCCGAACATTCCAACTAACATTGTAACTTTACAACATTCCAACTTTTCAACATCAACCCATGCAAAACTCTTCTCCCATAGGTATTTTCGATTCAGGTTATGGCGGTTTAACGGTTTTCCGTTCCATTGCCGATCAATTACC
This sequence comes from Pedobacter sp. UBA5917, assembly GCF_002432345.1. Lineage (GTDB taxonomy): Bacteria > Bacteroidota > Bacteroidia > Sphingobacteriales > Sphingobacteriaceae > Pedobacter. The sequence goes on along the minus strand of NZ_DJDT01000074.1, from coordinate 2,657 downwards.
CGGTTATGATTACATTTATTTAGGAGATAATGCACGTTCGCCCTATGGCGATCATTCTTTCGATACCATTTATAAATACACTTTAGAGTGCGTAGAATGGCTTTTTGCGAAAGGATGCCAATTGGTAATCCTGGCCTGCAATACGGCCTCTGCAAAAGCTTTAAGAACAATCCAGCAGAAAGATCTTCCTGCTAAGTATCCCGGTAGGAGAGTGTTGGGCGTTATCAGGCCTACAGCCGAAGTAATCGATAGTTATACACAAAGCAAACAGGTTGGGGTAATGGGTACCAGGGGCACGGTTAATTCTCAGTCTTACCTGTTAGAAATCAATAAATTTTTCCCTGGGATCAAAGTTTATCAGCAGAGCTGCCCCATGTGGGTTCCATTGATCGAGAATAATGAACATTTACAATCAGGAGCCGATTTCTTCATCAACGAGTATTGCGATCAGTTATTGAATCAATCAGACGAAATCGACTGCGTGTTATTGGCCTGTACACACTACCCCTTGTTAATGCCCAAACTTAAAAAGGTATTTCCGGATCATATCAACATTTTAACACAGGGTGAGATTGTAGCGAATAGTTTGGTCGATTATTTGGAAAGACATCCGGAGATCGAAGAAAAACTGGCTAAACAGGGGAAAAGAGAATTCTATACCAGTGGCGATCCTGCAGCCTTTGATGAACATGCATCGATATTTTTTGGCGAAGCGCTGAAGTCGGGGAAGATGTAAGGGAGTTGGTTCAATAGTTCATTTGTCACCTCAGATTGCAAATTAGCTGTTATTGTTTTATTGTAGGATTGTTATATTGTTGACTGAATACAGTTTAATCGTTTAAACTGGTTAACTGTTTAACTGATGCAGCTTGTCTATTGGTCATTAGTTTATTGTTAACTGCCAACTTTCAGTTCATTCTACAAGTCCGTCATTGCGAACCGAAGGGTAGGGCTTGTAAGGGAGTGAAGCAATCTTTTTGTGTTAATTTGATTAGTCAGTTAATTGCTTAATTGTATGATTGTTAGATTGTTGACTGCAAATTGCCAACTGAAAACTGCCAATTGTGAACTGAACAATTTTATTGATATCAACAAGTTTACGCTAACCGCCACCCGCTCTACGCCAAAAATTACCCGAAACCAATGATTTAGTGCTGCCCATGGAGGCAAGGTTTCATATTAAATTACTCGATTTCGGTAATTAACCGATTTAAGACTAGGGACTGTAGACTTTGGACTGACAACAGTCCGCCAAGCAACTCCAAACTCCCAACTCAGCACTCCCAACTTAACTATTGCGGTAACTGCTCAACCCTAACCAGCACGGTGGGCGAAGACAGTGCTTCTAAAAATGCGACAACTGCATCTTTTTCTGCGATACTTAATTTAAGGCCTTTCAGTAGTTTATCGTTCTTTGGTAATAAAGGATCGTTAACCTGTTCGGGTTTTACGCGTTGTACGGGCATACCCACATTGTACATGTTCATTACGCCATCCATATCCGGAAATAAACCATTATGGAACCATGGAGCAGTTTTCATCACATTCCTTAGTCCAGGGGTTTTAAATTTGCCTACATCTTCCGGTTTTTTGGTTACGTTATACAAGCCCAGGTCTTCGTACTTACGGCCAAAATAGGTTAATCCATCGTTGTGGAATTCGTTATCGGTAAACAACGGTCCGTTATGGCAGTTGATGCAGCGGGCCTTGGTGCGGAACAAATGTAAACCCACGATCTGCTGATCGGTTAACGCTTTTTTATCATTAGCTAAAAAACGATCGAAAGGGGTTCTACGGCTTACAATACTGCGTTGAAAGGTGGCCAGACTTTCGAAAATCCTTTTATTGGTAATTTCTTTTGATCCAAATGCAGATTTGAAATAGGGTTGATAACCTTTAATTTTGCCAAGTTTTTTAGGCAGGGCTTTCATATCCTGGTGCATCTCGTTATGTGCCGCCACCGGACTTCTGGCCTGTTCTTCTAAACTGGTTGCACGGCCATCCCAAAACAGGCGTTTATAAAACCACACATTTTCTAACGATGGCGCATTGCGGATATTGGCCAAATGATCGTGCCCAATCGAAACCTGGCGTCCATCTGTCCAATGTAAATCCGGCGCATGGCAGCTTGAACATGAAATCTGGTTGGAACCCGATAAACGCGGATCAAAAAACAAAATTTTGCCCAGCTCCACCACGTTTTTTACCGAATCGTTTTTCAGGTTGACAGGAGAGGGTGGAAGTTGGCCCAGTTCCTGAAAAACCGCATCTTTATCTACTGTTGGTTTTGGCCATTGATCGGTAGGTTTCGAATAAACTTTGCGCAGGCTATCTATACTCAGTTCATCATCGTTGTTAAAATCTGCCGATTGAAATGAAAATAGGATTAATCCGGTGAGGAGAAGAGCAAGAAGGGCAAAAATTTTATTCATGGGTTAAAAATATAAATAACACAATTCAGCAAATGATTAGCTGAGCGTGGAAATGTTTTGTTGGATATTATAAGTACATATTTACACCAATGTGTAATATCGAACGGTTATTATTGGGTACAAACGTTGGGTTCAGATCACTTCTCAATTCCTGTTTTAATTGCTTGCGATAATCTAATTGAAAATATAGACCAAATTGTTGGTTTTTAATAAGCTTCGAAGAGC
>NZ_DJDT01000135.1 GCF_002432345.1 Pedobacter sp. UBA5917 | reverse complement strand
CAGGGAAAGAGAGTGGGGTTTATGTAGATGGGGATTACAAATTGCGCTACGCCGATTTATTCGACCAGCTTTATGGCATGAACCGCTATAAAAAATCGGTATTGGTGGCTAAAATCCCCTTCGAAGTGCAGGACGGATCGATTATTTTAACGGTTAAGGTAAATGACCATAAAAGACCGCTAAAATTACTTTTTGATACCGGTGCCGATGGAATGGCAATTACAAAGGCACTTGCCGATTCGGTAGGGATTAAAGCTACCCGACAGCAAAATACTTCGGTGGTGGGCGGAAATATGCAGATTTCAGTCTCTGAAGGCAACACCATCCAGCTGGATACTTTTGTACTGAAAAACCAGAGTTTTGCCCTTTTTCCCGAAATGCATAAAGGCAATGATGGCATTATCGGGAACAGCATCGCCAAAAGTTACATTACCAAGGTCGATTTTGATAAGAAAGAACTATGCCTTTATAATTTTGGCGATTACCAATACGAAGATAAAGGTACATCCGTTCCGGTTAAAATGCCTGCCGGTCTGTTTATTATTCCAGGGGAAGTAAGTGTTACGCCAGGGCAGGTAAATGCAGGCGAATTTGTGTTTGATACCGGCGCATCGTACAACCTGATCTGCTTTAGGCCATTTGTTAAAAAAAATAAGCTGCTGGTAAGCGGTTTTAAGCCCGAATACAATGGTACAACCACCAGTATGGGCATGAGCACACCAACCTACAGCGGAAAAGCGGTGGCATTTTCTTTCGCCAATATGCCCAAACAGACAGATTTCCCGGTTACTTTAATGGCCGGCGGTGGACAAAGCGAAAACTGGAATCCCGGTTTTGATGGATCAATCGGCATCCGCACCATTAGCCGGTACAATTTTACCATCAACATGCAGAAAAAGGAAATCCATTTTTCTCCCAACCGTACCTTAAATTTTCCGCACGATTTTGTTCTGGGCAGTTACCTTTTCGGCTTCGGTCAGGACGGCAAATTAAAGGTTCTTAGCCTGATTGCCGCCGAGGAAAATCCTACTTTAAAAATTACGCAGATAATAGACAGCATTAACGCAATCACAAGCGAAACGCTACTGAAAGATCCCAAAAAAATGGCTCAGGTTTTAGGCCTGGCTTCGGGCAGCAGCATTAAAATTACTTACCAATTAAATGGTGCTGTGCAAAGCACTTCCATTATCAAAAAATAAAAAACATGAAAAAATTAATCACCATAACCACCCTATTGCTGCTATCGTTAAGCGGTTTTGCCCAAAACTTAAAAGAGGTATTAAAGCAGGCAAAAAAAGAGAACAAACTGGTGTTTGTTGATTGCTATTTTACAGGTTGCATTCCCTGTGCAGAAATGGATAAAGATGTTTTTCCGAATGCTGCGGTAAAAGCAGAAATCGAAAAAAACTTCCTTATACTCAAAGTTGATATTTTTAAAGATAAACTGGGAGATACCTTAAAAGTGCAGCATATTTTAAATGGTTTTCCAACTTTTCTGGTTTTAAATGGCGATGGAAAATTAATCAGTTCGTCTTCGGGATTTAAAGATCCGGGCAACCTGTTGAACTTATTTACCGATGCGCGTAAAAAGGCAGCTCAGCGTCAGTTTTTATCCGGTTATGCTACAGATTACGACTCAAAGAATTATCCGCCGTTTTATGTAGAATTCTGCAAAACTCGTAAAGGAATAACTGCAGGTACTTTGGCGGCTTATAGCGATACCCTGAAAAATTTCAAGGCTGTAAATGCTTTATTGCCATATCTCGTTTCGAGATCGGCCGATGAAAAAGCCATTCGGACAATTTTTGCGGAGTATAAAACTTTCGCTGCACTTTATGGCGAAGAGGTTCTTCAACCGGTTATTGATCATGGTTTAACCCAAAAATTGGGCCTCCAACTCAAAAATAACCTGAATGACAATGCTTTTGAAAGCTTTTTGGCAAACGAGAAAAAATATTTCCCTGAAAAAACATGGAAAGTGTGCCTTCAAACGCTCGGAAGTAGGTATTATCTGGGTATAAAAAAAGATACAACAGCTTATTTAAATTTTGCGATAAAAAATCCGGTGCTATACCAATATCATTTTAGCGCGCTTTATAACGCTATGTTGGCTAAAAAAAGTTTAACACCAGATCGTTTACAGCTTTTCTGCAAATGGGCAGATGCCATTATTACCGAAAACAGTAGCCTCGAACTGATGAAAATAGCCGCTTCGATACAACAGCAGGCCAAAAATGAAGCCGGTTACAAGCGTTTTGTAGCCATGGCGAACACTTATGCGCGTAAATATCAGATGCCTACAGAAAATATAATTTCGCAATCAAAATAATAAAATTTACACCTCGTAGAAGGGTGGAATGTTGAGTAGTTAATAACCAAAATAGCTTATCCGGATGGATAAGCTTTTTGTTTTTGTTCATATAATGGTTACATTAACTTTATTTTGTTTTCGGGCTAAAAATCTACTTTTGGTCTTTCGTCCGGATAACAAAGCTGGCATAACCTTATGGATTTCCCATATAGAATAACAGCTCTTTAAATAAACCAAAACATGAAACGAGTACTTATTTCTGCACTGATGTTGTTCATTTTTACTGCTTCTTTTGCCCAAAAATTTAACTGGAACAAAAACCAGGTAATTGCGCACCGTGGGGCCTGGAAGAAAAATAATTTCCCCCAAAATTCGATAGCTTCTTTAAACGAGGCTGTAAAACTGGGCTGTTATGGTTCGGAATTCGATGTATGGATGACGGCCGATGGGGTTTTGGTGATTAACCACGATCCTGAATTTCAGGGTTTAACCATCGAGAAGGTCAGTTATAACGAATTGTTAACGAAAACCATGACTAACGGAGAGAAAATACCAACCTTGGAAGCCTACCTTTTGGAAGGTAAAAAACAAAAAAGTACCAAACTGATTTTGGAAATTAAACCATCATTGATCAGTAAGGAACGCGGTATCGAAGTAACCAATAAGTGCGTGGATATGGTGCAGAAATTAAAAGTAACCGATTGGGTAGAATACATCAGTTTTGATTATGATTACTGTAAACGCGTTTTAGCTTTATTGCCAAAAGCAAAAGTGGCTTACTTAAGGGGCGAAATTAGTGCCGAACAGCTGAAAACGGATAAATTAACGGGTGTTGATTACCATTACAGCGTTTACCAAAAAGATAACTGGATAGAAAATGCACAAAAACTGGGTTTAACCGTAAACGCCTGGACGGTAAATACTGTACCCGAAATGCAATGGCTTTTGGCGCATAAGGTAGATTACATTACCACTAACGAACCCGAACTGCTTTTCGAAGAAATTAAAAAAACACCTGTAGCACAGGGTTGGAAATTAAAATGGGCCGATGAATTTGATGATGCCGGGTTGCCATTAACCAAAAACTGGAGTTACGATGTGGGCGGTAAAGGCTGGGGCAACAAAGAGCTTCAATATTATACTGATGGTGATAGCGCAAATGCCGTGGTAAAAAAAGGAAATCTGAATATTACGGTTATAAAAGCCGATAAAGATGCCAATCATTATACTTCGGCGAGGTTGGTAACCAAAAATAAATTCGATTTTAAATATGGCAGGGTAGAAGTTCGTGCCATTTTGCCAAAAGGAAGGGGCTTGTGGCCTGCAATATGGGCTTTGCCAACCAATTGGAAATATGGCGGCTGGCCAAAAAGTGGCGAAATTGATATTATGGAGCACGTAGGTTACGATCCGGATAGTGTGCATGGAACCGTGCATACCGAAAAATTTAACCACGTCATCAAAACCCAGGTAGGTAAGGCTTTAAAGGTAGAAAATCCTTATACCGAATACCATGTGTATGCAATAGAATGGTTTGCCGACCGTATCGACTTCTTTATCGACGATCAAAAGTACCTCACTTTTAACAATACCAAAAAAGGATCGGGAGATTGGCCTTTCGATCAGAATTTCCATGTGATTTTAAATGTAGCCGTTGGTGGCGGTTGGGGCGGAAAAAAAGGTGTTGATGATGCCATTTTTCCTGCAACCATGAAAGTTGATTATGTAAGGGTATTCCAGAAATAATGTAAGATGGTTTTAGTTCAATAGTTCATTAGCCATTTGGTAATTGCAAACTGCCAACTGAGAATTGCCACATTGCTTGATTGTTTCATTGTTGGGGTTAACTGGTTAATTGTTTAAATCGGTTAACTGAGAATTGCAAACTGCCAACTGAGAATTGCCACATTGCTTGATTGTTATATTGTTGGGGTTAACTGGTTAATTGTTTAAATCGGTTAACTGAGAATTGCAAACTGCCAACTGAGAATTGCCACATTGCTCGATTGTTATATTGTTGGGATGAATCGCTTGTGAGACTGTGGACGCTAGACTAAGGACTTTGGACTAAAGTTGGCTAACTGTAAATTGATTTTCGATCGCTGTATTTTGAACATTGTGATTTGATTATTGGTAATTGATTATAAATTTTTGTATTGCGGAATTGTTGGATATATAGCTCGCCTGACTTAGGACTGCAGACTTAGGACTTTGGCCTAAAAATCATAACTTGCGGTATCTAAGCTATATTGTATAATTTATGGACTCACGTAGAGAATTTTTAAAAAAAGCGGCCTTGTTTGCCGGGGCCACGGGCATGGCCAACACTTTGCCCAGTTCAGTGCTAAAAGCCATGGCCATCAACCCAGCGCCGGGCAGCACGTTTTATGATGCAGAGCACATTGTTTTTCTGATGCAGGAAAACAGATCTTTCGATCACATGTTCGGTAAAATGAAAGGCGTACGCGGATTTAACGATCCACATCCGCACATCCAGCCCGATGGGAACAAAGTTTGGTTGCAAAAAGATGGTCAGGGTTATACCTATGCACCTTTTCATGTCGACATTAACAAAACAAAAATTACCTGGCAGGGTGGTTTACCGCATTCATGGAACGATCAGGTTGCCGCTCGTAACGGAGGCCGTTATGACAAATGGCTGCCGGTTAAAACACCGATGACTTTGGCCTATTATGATCGGAACGACATTCCTTTTTATTACGCCATGGCCGATGCATTTACCATTTGCGATCAGCATTTTTGTTCGTCGCTAACCGGTACAACACCAAACCGCCTTTTCTTCTTTACCGGAACCGTTCGTGGAGAAAAAAGCGCCAACCGCGTAGCTGTGGTGAATAACGATCAGGCCGAATCGCAGAACAATGTATTTGTAGATTGGCCAACCTTCCAGGAAACATTGGAAGATAACGGAATCGACTGGCGTATTTACCAGAACGAACTCTGGACATCGAGACTTCCTGAGGGAGAAATAGATGATTGGTTAGGAAATTACGGCGATAACCCTGTTGAATACATCAGCAGGCATAATGTTAAATTATCGGCTTATTTCAGAAAAAATGGCGATAATACCGTTAAACCAGCTTTAACAGCCAAAGAAGTTCAGGAGAAATACGATAAATTGTCGCAAAAAGAGAAAAATCTGATCGACAAAGCCTTCACCACCAATATTTCACAAAAAGATTATTTGGAATTGGAGCCTTTTACCTTTAAAAACGATCAGGGTCAGTCTGAAACCATAAACGTTCCGAAAGGTGATATTTTTCACCAGTTTAGAAAAGATGTGGATAGCGGAAAACTGCCGGCCGTTTCGTGGTTGGTGGCACCACAACGTTTTTCTGACCATACCAGCTCGCCTTTGTACGGAACCTGGTATGTAAGCGAAGCTTTAGATATTTTAACCAAAAATCCGGAGGTTTGGAAAAAAACCATTTTTGTTTTAACCTACGATGAAAATGATGGTTATTTCGATCATCAGCCACCTTTTGTGGTTCCGAACCCTGATGATCCGACCAGCGGAAAAGTGTCTAGCGGAATCAATTATGCTACCGATTTCGAGGCCAGAAAGGGAAGTTCGATTGGTTTGGGCTACCGTGTACCTTTGGTTATTGCTTCGCCATGGAGCAAGGGCGGTTTTGTAAACTCCCAGGTTTTTGACCATACCTCTTCATTGATGTTTATGGAAAAATGGCTGGCCAAAAAAACAGGCAAAGCGATTAAAAGCAACAACATCAGCGATTGGCGCAGAAACATCTGTGGCGATTTAACATCTGTGTTCAGGCCTTATAATGGTGAAGAAATTAAATCTCCGGAGCCGTTAAAACGTGATGTGGTAGTAACCAATATCGGCAATGCCAAAAATAAACCGGCGCAGGTTGGCCCAACCGCTTTGAATAAAACCGAAGTGGCGAAAATCAATAAATTCGAAGCATTTTCACGTGAAACATCGGTACACGCACCAAAGCAGGAAAACGGGACCAAACATGCCTGTGCACTGCCTTACCATTTAATGGTTGATGCTAACCTGGTAAACAACGAAATCGAACTTACCTTCCAATCGGCTAAAACTTTATTTGGCAGCGAAACAGAAAGCATTGGTGCACCATTTAACATGAATACCATTTCCATATTTAAAGGCGTGGCCGGAAAAACATGGGCCTATGCTGTAAAAGCCGGAGATGTTGTAAAAGATAACATCAAAATAGATGATTTTGATAGTGAAGCTTACGATCTGGCCATCAGTGGGCCGAATGGTTTTTACAGGTATTTTGCCGGAAGTAAAAAGAATCCTGCCGTTTCGATAAAAACCTATCCCGAACAAAGTGGTTTGGTAAGTAAAAAACTTAACGGAAATCTGGTTTTTGCCATCGAGAACAAAAGTACCGCTTTAATAACACTACAGATTATCGATAACAAATACAAAACCGGTATTAAAACGGTAAGCATAAAACCAAAATCGACAGCTAATACCGTACTTAATCTGGCTAAAAACGCCAACTGGTACGATTTCAGCATTGTACAAACCGGTAATACTGTTTTTAAGCAACGTTATGCCGGTAAGGTAGAAACCGGGGAAATTACCCAAACCGATCCATATATGGGTAACGCATAAAAATATCCCCCTTTCTGGGGGATAGCATTTGAAAGAAATTATACTTATTTTGTATTATATGTGCAGTAAACTGTCTATAGTAAAGATAAATGTTATAATTTCTTTCATTTTGGCTTTTAGTCTCCGGCTAGCGGCCCAAAGCTATAACTTTACCAATTACAGTTTAAAAGACGGTTTGCCCCAATCGCAGGTAATGGCCATTTATCAGGCTCAAGATAGAACACTTTGGCTGGGAACATTCGGTGGTGTAAGCAATTTCGACGGGAAGGAATTTACCTCTTACAGCAAAGCCGACGGTTTGGGTTCGAATTCAATAAACAGCATTGTTGAAGATAATCAGAATCAGCTTTATTTCGGTACAGAATCGGGTATCAATATACTTAAGAAGAGAAAAATAAGCACCATATTTTCCGGTAAGAGTGTAAGCCATCTGTTTAAAGATAAACAAGGGAATATTTGGGGAGTAAGTGAACGTAAACTCTTTAGAATAGAAAAAGGAAAGCCGGTTTTTCATTCCATCGCCGATAAATACATCAATGCCATAAGTGCCGATCAGGATGGAAACCTTTATGCAATTGTTGCAGAAAAAGGGATTTACCAACTTAAAAACAATAACTGGGTAATTTATCAGGAGTTACCGGGCGCACTAAATGCCTTGTCGATCAGGAAAGTCCTTTTCGATAGAAAGATAAAGAATAAATTTTACCTGCTTACTTACCGCAGTGGTATTTATGTGGTTGAGAACGGAACGGTAAAACCATTTTTCAACAATAAATCCATCGATACCTATTACGCCATAGCGCAGGATAGCAAGGGAAATATCTGGATCGGATCGGAAAAAGGGGCCTACCTTGTTTGCGAAAACGGTTTGTTTATCTATTTCAATGCCGACAATGGATTGAGTGATAACCAGGTAAATGAAATTTTCAGCGATGCAGAAAACAACATCTGGATATCATGCTTTAGTGATGGCATTTATAAATACGAGGGCGATTCCTTTATCCGTTACAATAAATTTAAAGGGCAGAACATTGCCTATCCCATCAGCGGCATCGCTGCCGATAAAAATAACAACCTCTGGTTCGGCACTTACAATAAAGGGATTTTTAAATACGACGGAAATAACGTAACCAACATTAACCACCCCGCATTTAAGAATAACAAAATTTACTTTGTGTATGCGGATAAAGCGAAAAATATCTGGATCTCGACTTATGGAAATGGGGTATGGAAATATGATGGAAATAAATTTTCGCAGATATTAAAGCCCGAGCGTTATGATAACAGTTCGATCGCCGAAGATAGTGAAGGTGGGATCTGGATCAATGGATTAAAATCTTCGACCTATTTAAAGGATGGTAAAGTTGAAAAAATAACCGGTTTTGAGGGATATTCGTCCTGTATTTTTCCTTTTCCACTAAGTAAGGACAGTGTGCTGCTGGGTACATCGAACGGTGTTATGCTCATCAGAAGCAAAAAGTTGGATAAAACCTTTCGGATCAAATCCCTTCAGAATGCTTATGTGCTTACCATCATTAAACACGGCAATAACCTGGTTTTTGCCACACTTGGCGATGGTATCATCACCTGGGATCTAAAAACAAAAGTAAGTAAACGTTATGTGGTTGCCAATGGATTGAACTCGAACGATATTTATAGCCTTGCCACAGATGATAAAAATAATTTATGGGCGGGTACCGGCCGCGGGATAAATAAGTTAACCTATAACAAAGCGGAACAACGTTACGAGGTTTTCAGGGATCAGCCGCTGGTTGTGGAGTGCAACCAAAATGCCATTATAAATTACAAAAACAATATCTTGGTAGGTACCATCAACGGATTGGTCAGGTGCGAAACATCGCTACCGGCCGAAAACAGAAAAAGTCCGTTTATCCATATCCAGTGCATTAATGTATTCCACAAAAACGACCGTTCAAAAGATCTTTGTATCGATTTAAACCGGAAAAAGGAGGGGTTTTATAAATTGGATTATAGCCAGAACCACATTGCCATCAGCTTTAAAGGGGTTTATCTTACCAATCCGTTAAGTGTACAGTACCGCTACAAACTGGTTGGCATAGATAACGATTTTAGCAAACCTGTGCCCAATACCGAGATCGAATACTCGGCCATTAAGCCCGGTAGTTATACTTTTCAGGTTTATGCCATAGCAAATGGTCAGCAATCCAATATCGAGCAGTTCAGTTTTACCATTGTACCGCCAATTTACGATACCGTTTTATTTAAGATTGGTGCTTTTCTGGTACTGATATTTTTGATATGGCTTATTTTTTACCTGATTTTTAAAACGCGTGAACGGAAAAAACACCAGTTTGAAAAACTGAAGCAGAAAGAGCAGGAAAAAATCAGGAAGCAGACCGCCGAAGATTTTCATGATGATATCGGGAATAAATTAACCCGGATTAATGTTTTATCGGAGATTTTAGATAAAAAAGTGGATGGTTCGGAGAAAGAGCAGAAGGAATTAATCCGTTTAATCAGGGAGAACGCAGGCCTGCTGTATACCGGAACAAAAGATATCCTTTGGGCACTTGATCCGCATAGCGACAACCTTTTTGAAATTTTGGTGCACATTAAAAATTTCGGGATAGATTTATTCCAGAACACAGGTGTGGATTTTAAAATGGAAGGTGTGCTGGCCAAATACGAAAAGTTGCACCTATCAATGGAGTTTAACCGTAACCTTACCCTTATTTTTAAGGAGATGCTGAATAATGTATTAAAACACGCCCATGCCACACAGGTACTGATTATGGTGATCGAAACCGATCATAATACCATTAATATTTTAACTACCGATGATGGTAAGGGTTTCGATCTCGAATCGGTAGAAAGGGGGCGGGGTTTAAACAATATCCAAACCCGCTGTAAACGGATAAAATCTACTTTTCAGATCTCTTCTGTTAAGGGAAAAGGCACTACCACTACAATTTCTACGCGTATTCCTGTTACAAAATGAAATAAATGCCATCTAACCACTAAATATACCCCACGCAATGAATCAAATTTTACGAATCGTTTTAATAGAAGATGACGATATTATCAGGATGGGCTACCAATCGTTGCTAAACGATGTAGATGATTTTAATGTTGTAAATGCTTATGCATCTTACGATCTGGCCAAAAAACATTTAGAAACCGATAATCCGGATGTAATTTTGCTTGATATCCAGATGCCGGGTACGAATGGTTTACAGGCGCTGCCCATTATTAAAAAAGCCCTTCCAAGTACCAATATTATTATTTTAACCGTTTTCGATTCTCCCGAACTGGTTTTCGAAGCTTTAACCATGGGCGCTGGTGGTTACCTTACCAAAAACTCGAGTGCCGCAAAAATTATAGATGCTGTTAGGGAAGTGAGTACCGGGGGTGGCGCCATGAGTACCAATGTGGCCAGGATAGTGATGCATTCCTTCCAAAAAAACCTCAATTCGCCCCTTACCAAAAGGGAAACCGAAATATTGGATAGGATTGCCAACGGACAAACAAAACCGCAGATTGCCAACGATCTCTTTATCGATCAGGAAACGGTTAGGAGCCATGTAAAAAATATCTACATCAAACTCGATGTAAACTCGAAGGCCGATGCCATTAAAACAGCAAAAGAAAAGCGGTTTATTTAAGCCATAACAATACCTTTCGAAAAAACAATGCTAAAATCACCCTTTTTGGGTGATCCTCCCCGTTCAATTTCGGTTTAATTTTACATCATACAATTAAACGCGGTAATGAACCAGTCTGCAAAATTATTTTATGTGCAAGTGAAGCAACTAAATGATGCAGACGCCTTCTATACCAATTGTTTAGGTATGCTTACCGAGAAAACCATGATCGCTGATCAGGAGAAAGGAATATTGGTTAAGGCCGATGGCGAAACCAATATTTTTCTTTCGGAACGTAAGCACCATAACCAAACCAATAAAATTGTATTGAACAGCGATGATTGTTTAGAAGATTATTGCAGGCTGAGATCGAGAGGGGTTATTTTTAAAAAAACGCCATCTTATTTAAGCGAAGGTTTAAGTGTCGAATTTTCTGATCCTTATGGTAACAATTTTATCATTCTGGAACAACGTAACTATAATGAGGATTGAACATGAGGTACGTAAAAGAATTGAGCAACAGGAACAAAATTATAAGCGAACACACTTGCGAAGCGCTTTACGAACAGCAGAACGACGCGTATACCATCAAATTTGTTTTTAACGGCGCCGAAGATTGCGAAATAAACAAACGCAGGTTCTGCATTTACCCCGATACTTTTGCCGTGGTAAACGCCGGAACCAATTTTTGCAGCAAGATAGATTCGATAAATCCTGTAAATACGCTTGCCGTTTCCTTTGGCGAAAATTTTATAAAGGATTTTCACCATACCTTCTCCAGCAGCAACGAAAGTTTATTGGATGGAAAAGAAGTTAAGGAAGCACCGGCATTTATCGAATCGCTATATCCTTTTACCGGCGATATGCGTTTTAATGTGCTGCACCTTAAAAAACAGCTCGATAAGGGCTTAAAAGATGAAATGCTCATCAACGAATATATGTACCACTGCCTTTTAAACTATTATAAAATTTATGATAGGGAAGTGGTACAGAAACTGGATAGGCTCAGCTTTATCAAAACCAAAACCCGCGAAGAGGTTTTAAAAAGGTTAACATTGGCCAAAGAGTATATCTGTAGTAATTACGATCAGAATATCACACTGGAAGATATTGCCGAGCAGGCCTGCTTATCGGTTAACCACCTGCTGAGGACATTTAAGGAGGCTTATGAAACCAGTCCTTACCAGTTTTTGATGCAGCTGAGGTTAAACCGGGCCAAAGGATTGTTACAGACCACCAGCTATTCGTTAAACGAAATTGTGGGTTTGGTGGGTTTTGAATGCCCAAGTTCATTCATCAGGTTATTTAAAAACACATTCAATATTACCCCTTTAAAGTATAGGAAGAGTAAGTTGAATTAAATATAAATAGTGATTTCTGCATATTTTCTATATGGGGATGAAACTATTTTTGAAGCTCTTGCAGGACAATTTGTAGAAGTTTTTTCCTGTTTAGGTTAATAATGATTAAAAAAGCAAACTGCCAGGATTGGAGTTTGCTTTTTTGTTTTATGGCCCATCCCTCAAAATGGTGCTTTTTGCACATTTTCAGGTTTTTATACCACCTAAATTGCTTATTGATTTGGTTTCATGCATCCCAGCATGAAAACTAAAGAGCAAACTAATTACTAACTATTTATTTACAAAACATGAAACAAAAATTACTATTGATTTTAATGGTGACGGTTTTGTCTTATTTTAATGCCCTTGCGCAGAATAAAACAATAACCGGAAAGGTGGTTGATGCAGACGATGGTTTACCATTACCTGGAGTATCGATAAAAGTAAAAGGCACCACCCAGTTAACCCAAACCACAGGGCAGGGAGATTTTTCAATTTCTGTGCCTGCAAATGCACAAACTTTAGTGCTAAGCTATGTTGGCTATACCGAGCAGGAGGTAAGAATAACGGGCGAAAAGTTAAATATACGTTTGGTATCATCCTCTAAAAACCTTCAGGATGTGATTGTTGTTGCCTACGGAACAAGTAAGAAGGAAGCCATTACGGGTTCGGTTGCAACATTAAGTGCCAAACAATTGGATAACCGTATTATCACAAACGTTACCAATGTTTTATCTGGTGTTGCCCCTGGTGTGGTAACTACCTCTGGAAATGGTCAGCCAGGTAGCAGTTCGGCAATCCGTATCCGTGGTTTTGGTTCTATATCTGCATCAAACAGTCCGCTGTTTGTATTGGATGGATCCGTGTATGATGGCGAACTGGGCGATATCAATCCAAGCGATATCGAAAGCATTTCGTTGTTAAAAGACGCTTCATCTTCTGCACTTTACGGATCGCGTGCTGCCAACGGTGTGGTTATTATTACCACCAAAAAAGGTAAATCGGGCGAGCCAACCTTTAATGCAAGCTTTAGTCAGGGTTTTTCCAAAAGGGGCATTCCCGAATACAATAGGGTAGGCACATTAGATTACTACCCTTTAATGTGGCAGGCCTTAAAAAACAGTCTGGTATACCCAACAACTGTTGGCACCGGAATAAGTGAAGCTGCTGCGGCTGCACAGGCATCAAATACGATACAGGGCCAGTTGGTGTATAATCCGTTTAATGTGCCCAACAACCAGATTGTAGGAGTAGATGGTAAGTTAAATCCCAATGCACAATTGCTTTATAACGATTTTGATTGGTTTAAACAGGCTTCGCGGGTAGGAAAACGTACCGAATTTAATGTTAATTCGAGCGCCAGCAACGGTAAAACCGATTATTATTTCTCAATGGGTTATTTAAAGGATAACGGTTATTTAATTAAAACCGATTTTGAGCGGTTTAATGCCCGTATTAATGTAAATACCCAGGTAAGACCGTGGCTAAAAACAGGGGCGAACCTTTCGGGGAGCTTATCAAATGGAAATCTGGCACAGGATGCCTCAACCGGTAACGCCTCGGCTTTTGTAAATGTTTTCAATTTTGCAAGGGGTATTGGCCCAATTTATCCGGTACATGCGTATGATGCCAGTGGTAATCCGATTTATACCACTACGGGCGAGCAATGGTACGATTACGGTGGCCATCCGGGAGCTGTTAACCGTCCGCAGGGCGCATCGGCCGGCCGAAATGTAATTTATGAAACCCTGTTAAACGACGTAACCAGCCGCAGACTTGCCTTAAACGGGCGTGCCTTTGCCGAAATTAAATTTTTAAAAGATTTTACTTTCAGGCCGAGTATCAGTATCGATTTTATCAATTCTTACAGTAGCGAATACCGCAACCCGATTGTGGGCGATGGCAGTACGGTTGGAGGCTCATCAACCAAACGTAGCACGCCAACACAGAGTTATACCTTTAACCAGGTGCTATCATACAATAAATCGTTCGGAAGCCATAATGTAAGTGCTTTGGCCGGACATGAAAACTATGATTACGACTGGCGCAGGTTAAGTGCAACAAAACAAAGCCAGATTTTAGATGGCAATACGGAGTTTCCTAATTTTGTTACTCCGAGTGATGCCGGTGGATATAAAGATACCTACCGCATCGAATCGTATTTTGGTAAAGTGGGATACAACTACCTTGAAAAATATTTTGTTGATGCCTCTATCCGCCGTGATGGTACTTCCCGTTTATCAAAACAATCGAGATGGGGAACGTTTTTCTCTGCCGGTGCCTCATGGGCAATCAACAAGGAAGATTTCCTTAAAGATGCATCCTGGATTAACGATTTAAGATTGAAAGCTTCTTATGGTGAGGTTGGAAACGATAATCTGATTGATGCAACACTGGTAGAGCACAATAGCCTTTATTATAATTATCAGGCCTTTTATGAGTTGGGTTGGAATAATGGCAGCGAACCGGGTTTGCTTCTGGCCACGGCAGCAACACCCAACCTGAAATGGGAATCGGTAAATACCTTTAACACAGGTGTAGCTTTTAGTTTATTTAATAACCGATTAAAAGGAGAGGTAGAGTATTTTAAACGTGGTTCATCAAATTTATTATTTGCTGTGCCACAACCACTTTCCGATCCAATTACATCCATCCGCCGTAACATCGGTTCGATGTACAATACCGGTATCGACCTGCAGTTAAGCGGCGATATTGTAAGATCCGACAATTTTAACTGGAATTTATTGAGCAACTGGTCGTGGTTAAAAAATAAGATCACCAAAATGCCTGCTGAAACACCTACTGTAACCAGCGGTACCAAAAGGCTTGAAGTTGGGCGTGATATTTATGCTTATTACCTTCGTCAGTGGGCAGGTGTTGACCCAACAGACGGTTCGGCGCTTTTTGAACCTAATGCTGGCGTAACAACCGATCTGCGTACGGTAAACGGTCGTGTGTTAACCACCAACATCAACAATGCCCGTTCTGACTACTCCGGTTCGGCCATCCCAGACCTCTACGGATCGGTTACCAATACATTTAGATATAAAAACTTTGGTCTATCATTCCTGATCAGTTATCAGATAGGAGGTAAATTCTACGATCAGAACTACCAATCGTTGATGGCCACTACTTATGGATCAGCATTGCATGCTGATGCATTGAATTCGTGGATGACCCCTGGCCAGGTTACCGATATCCCACGTTTGGATATTGGCCGTTCGAGCCAGTTTAATGGAACATCGAGCCGTTGGCTGATTGATGCATCGTATATCGCTTTCCGTAATGTAAACCTATCATACACTTTGCCACAGCGCTGGTTAAGAGGGGCTACATTAAGTAATGTAAGGGTGTTTGCTGTAGGCGAAAACCTGGGTTTAATATCTAAACGCAAGGGGATGGACCCAACAGAATCATTTACAGGTTTAAATACAACCAATTACGTGCCTTCGAGAATGATCAGTTTTGGCGTTAATGTTTCACTTTAAAATTACTATCATGAACTATAAAAAATATTTACTTTTTGCGGGTTTCAGTATACTGGGCATTAGCGCCTGTAAAAAAGACTATCTTGATACGAAACCGACAGACCAGGTTGATAATTCTGCGCTGTTTACTTCTGCCGCAAATGCAAAAAATGCTTTAAACGGGGTGTACAGATATATGTACGAACGCACTACAACCGTAGTTTCTACAGCGGCACAGAACAAACCGGGTGTGGGCGGAATTATGCTTTACATGGATTTTATGGGCGAAGATCTGGGGATATCATCATCAAACTGGTATACTTCCGACGGTGGTTCGTGGATCAGTCACCGTACTGATAACAGCACCATGCTAGAGTATATGTACCGAACGTATTACCGCATTATTGGTAATGTAAATTACATTATCGATAACATTGATCAGGCCTCTGGCGCTGCTGCGGATAAGAATACGGTTAAAGCTGAGGCACTTACTTTGAGGGCCTATGCTTATTTTGGTTTGGTACAGCTTTTCGGCAAGCGGTATGATGCCGCTGCCAAACCCAACAATCAGTTAGGCGTACCGCTTTTACTAACTTCTACCGATACCAATAAACCAAGAGAAAGCGTAGAAAACGTTTATGCAGCAGTTGTTAAGGATCTTGAAACTGCCATCTCGCTTAATGCAACAGCTTCTAATAAAAGCCATGCAGGAGTTACAGTAGCAAAAGGAATTAGGGCGAGGGTTGCTTTGGTAATGCAGGATTATCCCAATGCAATTAAATATGCCAAGGAAATTGTGGATGCCAATCAGTATCCCTTATTGTCGGTTACTGATTATCAGAAAGGATTTAATGATGCCAATGGATTAGGCGAGTTTATCTGGGCTTCTATGCCAACACTCGATCAGGGAGATACCTTTGGATCGTATTTTGCGCAGATTGCCTATAATGCGAATACCAGTTTTATGCGTGCAAATCCAAAACGGATCAATTCGGCACTATACGGTCAGATCGCTGCTACCGATGTAAGGAAAAAGATGTGGGAACCGGCACCAACAACCGCAAATTTCCCGCTACCGGCTACAAATTTCTCCCGTCAGCCATACATGAGCCGTAAATTCTCTGTTAAAGAGGTTGGCGGACCATCTTTGGGTGATGTACCATTGATGCGTACTGCAGAAATGTACCTCATTTTGGCCGAAGCCTATGCGAAAACCCCTGGTAGCGAAGCTGCAGCCAGAACAGTATTGTTCAACCTGGTTAAGCAAAGAGACCCCGCGGCAGTAATTTCGGTAAACAGCGGACAGGCCTTAATTGATGAAGTTCTTTTCAATAGAAGAATTGAACTTTGGGGCGAGGGCCACAGGTGGCTTGATTTAAAGCGGTTAAATTTACCACTTGATAGAACGGTTGTTCCTAACTACGTTTCGGGCTCGGTTGCAGGTACTTTAACCATACCGGCAGGAGATGTGAAGTGGCAGTTCTTAATCCCTAGGGCAGAGATGGAAGCCAACTCTGGCATAACCGGACAACAAAACCCATAATATAAATGGAGATGATGTGGTTGCTTTAGCTGTTACTTAAAAGGCTAAGGCAGCTACATCATTTTTTAGTTTTATCACATTTTAGTTACCTCGCAATTAAGGTGTTATCGGCATATTATTATTCTGTAATCCGGCCGAACTTTGATAAAAAAACACCGACAATTATGAAACTAAAAGCTTTAGTGATTTTATTACTAGGTATTACAATCACCAATTATGCCATGGCTGCAGAAAAACCAACAGCAAGCCATAAATCAGTGATCAATTATTATATAGACAGCTATATGAATTCTGATTACAAGAAATTAAAAGCTGTTTTAAGTGATGATGCCATTTTTACCTCGAACAGAGATGTAAGGGTAATTAAGCATAAGGCAAGTGAGATACTGAGCCAATTGAAAAAGAATGAGGGTGTAGTACAGCGCGATTGTAACATCAGTTCTACCATTATTTCGGAAACCGATGCCCTGGTAATTGCACGTGTAGATATTAATTACGAATTGTTTGATGGCGCTCAGCAGAACTTTGTAGTGATCGAAAAAAATAACGATGGCGATTGGAAAATCACCAATGTTTACAAAGTATTTCTTTCAAACGAAAGCGAGGTCAAAAAGCTGGTTGCAACTTCCCGTTAAACAAAAAAGTCCTGGCCAAAACCGGGACTTTTTATTTTTCTATGTTTTTTCTTAAAAAACTATCGGTAATTCTACCTGCGTTTTATCCCAGCCAATTATCAGGTTTGCACCTTCGTTAAGCGGAGTAAAGGTTAACGAGAAATATTCGATCGGTTTAACCAATGTTTTCACCGGAACATTTACCCTTACAATATCTTTTGATTGATTATAGGTAAAAGCACCCCATTTATCGGTTTCGCTGTTTACAATAATCGTCCAGGTATCCTTATTGGGGATGGCAAACAGGCTGTAGGTGCCGGCCTTAATTTTTTTGCCACCAATGTTTACTTTTTTAAAGAAATGTACTTCTGTACTTTCGTTTGCGCCAAAGCGCCAAACCGTTCCGTATTGCTCTAATACACCAAAAATATCACGGCCTTTTTTCTGTGGACGTGAATAAACGATTTTTATAACCGGTTTTGTTGGGTCTCCGGCTTTAGCCTTGGGGGCATTAAGTGGAAAATAAACAATATCAGCCGGACTTGGGTCGGCAACAGGAAATTTTACTTCTGCAGCAACGGGCTGTTGAGCCTTGGCATTAAAGCAAAAAAGAGCGAAAACAATAATGAAGATATTTTTCATTTATAGTTTTTTGTTTTCTTTGGCGACGATTAACCATGATCCTATTGCCTAATCGGCAGGAATCACAATATTTCATGCGCTATGGAATTAAATAGGTAGAAAGCTAAAAGGAACTAGTATTTTCTTCCTTTTACAATAGCATTTAAAAATAAGCCTGCAGTTAGCAAACCAAAAACACCACCTAATAAAGCGAAAATATAGTTTTGCGTAATAATTGCTCCGGTTAAAACTCCGAAGAATAAACCTAAAGCATAATATAACCAGTTGAAATTATTGCTGCTGTTTTCTTGTACACTCATGTTTTTTGTTATTTGGAGGCAAAGTTAATATTTATTTTAAATTTTAATTTGTCAATCGCCCCAATAATGCAATTAATTATCCAAGTAAGGCTAATTTGTAATGGATATTAATCTGAGTTCGCTAATTGGTTTTCATTTGAGATATTTAATTCGCTTTAGTTTCAGTGGTCGTCACCCTGAATTTATTTCAGGCTCCATCGTGCTAAAGATGCTTAAATAAATTCAGCATGACGTTTGGAATAAATAAAAGATACCTTTTATCAAGATAATGTAAAAGAAGCATGCAAACATTTGGAAATTAATCAAACGATTGATTAATTTTGTGCTGTCAAAAAGAAATGAAAACAGAAAAAGTAGATAAAAGACAGGCCATTTTGGATGCAGCTGAAAAGCTGTTCTGCGAAACAGGCTACGAGGGAACTTCTACCCGTCAGATTGCCAAGGAATCGGGGGCGAATATGGCCATGATAAATTATTATTTCGGCTCGAAAGAGGGGGTTTTTGTGGAGATCATGAACGAGCGTATTGCAGGCTTTGCATCTCAGTTAAAAATCATCAACGAAGATAAAATTTCGGCATTGGAAAAATTGCATAAGGTTATCGAAGGTTATGTAAACAGGATCATGAACAACACGGCTTTCCATAAAATGATGCACAGGGAACTTTCGTTAACCCAAAGGCCCGAAATGTACGATAAGATTAAGGATGCCATGAGCCAGAACATGCAGCTTATCGACCGGATTATTACGGGCGGTATTGAGGATGGCAGTTTTAAGCAGGTAGATGTAAGGATGGTTATCGCCACCATTATGGGCACCATATCCCATATTGTTATTGCCCCACACAAAGTAATGTCATGCTCCAACTTCGATCTGAGTGATCCAAAAGACAAAAAAATTATTAAAGAGCGGGCCATAACCCACTTACAAGATCTAACAACAGTTTACTTAACATCAAAAAAATGATACCCAAATCAATTAGGTTAATGCTTGTGGCATCATTAGTTCCGGCGGCTTTATTTGCACAGAGCAGTAAGGAATTAAACATTAATCAAGCAATAGAACTTGGTATAGCCAATAGTAAAAATTTAAAACTCTCGCAGAACAAAATCGATCAGGCAGTTGCACAGCTGGCGGTTGTTAAAGATAACGCTTTACCTACCGGAAACGCGAGCTTTATGTACAACCACGCCGAAATCCCAACAACAACTTTTGCATTACCAGGTAGCGAATCGTCTTTCCGCCTACCGAAAAGAGCCGATGCTTTTGTAGGAACGGCAGCAGTGCAGGAACTGGTATATGGCGGTGGTAAATTAAAATATGCAAAAGAATCGACCAAACTATTGGCCGAGGTTGCCCGTTTAGATGGCGACAAAAACAAAGAGGAAGTTACCTATGCCGTAATCAATACCTATTATTCTTTATATAAGGTTTTGCAGAGCAGAAAAGTGGTTGATCAGAATTTAGAGTCGATCGCTGCCCAGATTAAACAGGCACAACGTTTCTTCGAACAGGGCATTGTAACCAAAAACGATGTGTTGCGCTTCCAATTGCAACAGGCAAATGTTACGCTAACGCAGATGGATATCGAGAGCAACCGTAAAGTAATCAACTATAACCTGGATATTCTTTTGGGTTTACCAGAAGATACAGAGGTTAAAATTACCGATCCAACACTGGGTTTAAAAACACCGGGTTCGTTAAACGAGTACATCGGACAGGCTTTGGCCAACCGCCAGGAGTTGAAACAACTTGATGTACAGAACAGGGTGGCCGATTTTAACATCAAAACCGTAAAGGCAAATACATTACCAACGGTTGGTATTGGTGCAAACCTTTATTACATTAACCCAAGCGGTAATTTTATTCCACCGGCAAATCAATATCTGATGCCGATTACTTTAGGTGCAACCGTTTCGTGGAATTTCGGAAACCTTTGGACAAACAAGCATAAGGTAAGCCAGGCAAAAATCGAGCAGAGCGAGATTACCATTCAGAAAGATATCCTGTCTGATCAGGTAAAAACCGATATCAACAAAAACTTCCAAAGTTACCAGGTGGCGATGAATAAAATCCAGGTGCTGGAAACTTCAATCGCCCAGGCAACAGAGAATGATAAGTTACTGGCATCGAAATACAAAAACAACGTGGCTTCGGTTACCGACCGCATCGATGCAGAAACCTTATTATACCAGGCAAAAATAAACTTAGAGATAGCAAAGGCAGATGCAGGTTTGGCTTACTATACACTATTAAAATCAACAGGAAAAATAACGCAATAAATACAGCAATGACAACTGAAAAGAAAAAAAAGAACATAGTAGTACCCATCATTTTAGGTGTTTTACTAGTAATAGGTATAATCTTCGGGATTACTGAATGGAATTATTATAGCAAACACGTAGATACGGATGATGCTCAGATTGATGGAGATATCAGTCCTGTTGTTGCCCGTGTTGGCGGTTATGTTAAGGATATTAATTTTGAAGAAAATACACGTGTAAGCGAAGGTCAGGTTTTGGTTAAACTTGATGATAACGATTACAAAGTGAAATTAGAGCTGGCACAATCTGGCCAAAAAGGCGCAAACGCTGGTGTAGGTGTTGCAGAATCGCAAATTGCCGCTACACAGGCCAATACCGGTACAGCAAAAGCAAACGTTGATGCTGCAAAATCAAATGTTCAGGCCGCTAATGTTAAAGTAAATTTAGCACAGAAAGATTATAACCGTTACGAGAACCTGGTAAAAGACGGTTCGATTACACAACAGGCTTTCGACCAGGCAAAGGCGAATAAAGAATCAGCAGAAGCAGCAAGGCAATCGGCTATCGCAGCATATCAGGCTGCGCAGGATCAATACAATGCTGCGGTTAAACAGGTAGGTACCACACAATCGCAATTGGCCGTAAGCAGCAATGTAATCAGCCAGCGCCAAAGTGATATCGATTTTGCTAAACTTCAGTTATCGTATACCGATATCAAAGCTCCGGCTACAGGTATTGTTTCTAAAAAGAATGTTCAAAAAGGACAATTGGTTCAGGCTGGTCAGTCTTTATTCTCAATCGTAAACGACGGAAGCATTTATGTAACTGCAAACTTTAAAGAAACCCAGTTGGAAAAAATCAAAGAAGGTTCTAAAGTAGAGATCGAAGTTGATGCTTATCCTGGCGAAAAAATTGAAGGCGAAGTGTATAATTTCTCTCCAATTACTGGTGCAAAAGGATCTTTATTGCCTCCTGATAATGCTACTGGTAACTTCGTTAAAGTTGTTCAACGTGTTCCGGTAAAAATTAAAATCCATCCATCAAAAGAACTGTTGGCTAAATTACGTCCCGGTATGAGCGTTAAAGCTTCAGTATCTACTAAATAATAAATAAAAATGGCCGAAGTAGGTTTAAAAAAGTGGATTATTACGTTTACGGTAATCACAGCTTCTTTGTTGGAGCTGATTGATACAACTATCGTAAACGTGGCAATACCACAGATACAGGGAAACCTGGGCGCCACCCTGGAGGATGTGGCCTGGCTTTCCACCGGCTATGCGGTAGCAAACGTTATCGTATTGCCAATGTCGGGCTGGTTGGGTAACCGGTTTGGCAGGAAAAATTACTTTCTTACCTCCATCATCGTTTTTACTCTTGTTTCCTTTTTATGCGGAAATGCCACCTCATTGAATGAACTTATTTTATTCAGGATCATACAGGGATTGGCCGGTGGTGGTTTAATATCAACAGCACAGGCTATCCTTATCGAAACCTGGCCACGTGAAGATGTGGGTATTGCAACAGCCTTATTTGGTTTGGGTGCAGTAGTGGGGCCAACTGTTGGGCCAACCATAGGTGGATATATCCTTGATATCAGTTCGTGGCCGTGGATTTTTTATGTGAATATTCCCGTCGGAATACTCGCGGCCTACTGTACATATTCCTTTGTGCGGGCCACCCCGAAAGAAGGGCAGGGTCAACCTGTCGATTGGTGGGGTATCGCGTTATTGGCTATTGCAGTAGGTAGTTTACAAACATTGCTCGAAAAAGGAGAGAGCGAAGATTGGTTCGCCACACCTTATATCACAGCTTTGGCTGCGGCATCGGTATTTGGCTTATTGCTTTTCATCTGGAGAGAAATGAGTACCGACCACCCCATTGTAAACTTTAAAATTATGCGGCACAGAAGTTTTGCCGTAGGTATGTTTACTTCCTTTATTTTAGGATTTGGTTTATACGGCTCGGTGTTTATCTTTCCGGTATTCTGTCAGAATTTACTGGGCTTTTCGGCACTGCAAACCGGAGAGTTATTATTCCCCGGTGGTTTATGTACCATTGTAATGATGCCTTTTATCGGTATTATGCTTAAAAAAGGTATCCCAGCGCAGTTTATGGCCACTTTTGGTATGCTGGCGTTCTTTATTTTCTGTTGGATGCTGAGTAAATCAACGCTTCAATCGGGTACCGGTGATTTCTTTTTACCATTGGTAATCAGGGGTGTGGGTATGGCCTTATTGTTTGTGCCTTTAACCACATTGGCCATCCAGGATTTAAAAGGACCTGAAATCGGTCAGGGTTCGGGTTTAAATAACATGATGCGCCAGTTGGGCGGATCGTTCGGTATTGCAGCTTTAACAACGTTGATCCACATCCGTTCAGGTTTCCACAGAAGCAACCTGTTAACCAATCTGAATGATTACAATCAATCGTTCGTTGATCGATTTAATGGTTTGATCCGAGGATTTATGGCAAAAGGACAGAGTTTGTTCGATGCCAAAATTATGGCTGCAAAAGCGATGGAAGGAATTGTGACCCGACAAACAATGTTACTTACTTATGACGATGCTTATTGGGTTGCCGGATTGATTATGTTGTTCTCAATTCCGTTACTTTATCTTCAAAAGTTTAAGAAAAACGCAAACATTCCGACAGATGTGCATTAAAATTTGCAAAGAAATAGCCTAAATAATGGCAAAAAACAAAAACAGCCGGTGTATTTTATTACATCGGCTGTTTTAACCCAAAAAATTAACAATCAATGCAATGCCCTTAAACATTGCAAATGTTCTTACTTCACTACATCGTAGCCAAATAAGATTCTAAAATTAAAATTTATTCTACAATTTTCCAAATTGTAAGCCTTAGAATTTTAATACCTTATGCATTTTTTGTAGTATTACGGTATACAAAACTATTGCATAAGCTATGCCCAAACTTCGTCTAACTACGCAACGAGAATCTATTTTCAATAATGAGGTAATCTCAAAATTCGAACTATTTAACAGCTTATTTCTCACCTTGCCTTTTTATAAGATTAAGGATACAGGAACTTTGCTCCCCTTATTTTTTAAAAGCTGTGAAGAAGGTATTGCAAACGGGGAGAAACCTGCGCAGATTATCGAGCAATTTTTTGCCAAGTATACCAGCTATACCGATAGAAAGGATATTGTAGACCTGCTTTTCCGCTTTATCCAGTATATCGAACGCCAGGTGGTACTTTTTGATGCCGTTGAAGATGCTT
Source organism: Pedobacter sp. UBA5917 (assembly GCF_002432345.1). Taxonomy (GTDB): domain Bacteria; phylum Bacteroidota; class Bacteroidia; order Sphingobacteriales; family Sphingobacteriaceae; genus Pedobacter. The sequence goes on along the minus strand of NZ_DJDT01000135.1, from coordinate 16,859 downwards.
CGTTTACCAAATTAAATACCACTGATGAGCAGAGTACATTGGCATTTATTTTAAAGAAAAATGCTGATAATAAACCGGTACTGGCCAAAATTGAGAAACTGATCGACGAACTTTCGCTCCGTTTGGTTTTAACGGCGCACCCAACCCAGTTTTATCCGGGCAGCGTACTGGCCATTATTACCGATTTAACCAAAGCCATTAGGGATAATGATATTATTTCGATGAACTCGCTTTTGCAGCAGTTGGGTAAAACGCCGTTTTTTAATAAAAAATCGCCAACACCGGTTGATGAGGCCTTAAACCTGGCCTGGTTCCTCGAAAATACCTTTTATTTTGCTGCGGCAAACATCCAGGAAGAGATCGATCAGAATTTAGACGAATATAACCTGGAGACCAAGAAAATTTTAGAGCTCGGTTTCTGGCCGGGCGGCGATAGGGATGGTAACCCGAATATCCACGCCGATACCACTTTGGAGGTTTCTAAAATGCTGCGCCAGATCCTTTTCCGCTGCTACTATCGCGATTTTAGGGTAATTAAACGCCGCATTACCTTTAGGGGTGTTGAAGAAAATATTGCGAAACTGCACGATGTGCTTTATCAGAATGCCTTTGACCAGACCTGCGAACCGCACGATATTTCTGACGAATTAAGGGATAACCTGAACAGGATCAAAGATACTTTATTGGCAGAACACGATGGTTTGTTTGTTGATCTGGTGAACAACCTGATCCGCAAGATAGATTTATACGGCAATTACTTTGCGTCACTGGATATCCGTCAGGATAGCCGCGTGTTAAGAAATGTACATGCTTATTGCCGCGAAAATAAACCTATTTCTTCATTATACCCTGCTGATTACGACAAACTATCGGAAGCTGAAAAACTGAAACTGATTTCGTTTAAAGAAGCCACAATTGTTTACGCAAGCGAGGCCGATGCCTTAACAAAAGATACCATTGAGGTAATTAAAGAAATTAAAGGCATACAGAAACGCAATGGCGAAAAAGCCTGTCACCGTTTTATTATCAGTAACTGCCAGCAGGCAAGTGATATTTTACAGCTGATCGAACTTTTCCTTTGGAACGGTTGGAGCAAGGATTCGCTTACCATTGATTTTGTACCACTTTTCGAAACCGTTAACGATTTAAAAGGTGCTGCAGAGATTATGGACACTTTGTATAGTAATCCGTTCTATAAAGCACATTTGGCCAGCCGTGGTAATAAACAGGATATTATGCTCGGTTATTCTGATAGTACTAAAGATGGTGGTTATTTAATGGCAAACTGGTCTATTTTTAACGGTAAAACGTCACTTTCTGCTGTTTCGGCCAAACACAATATCCAATTGGCATTTTTCGATGGCCGTGGCGGTCCGCCTGCACGTGGTGGTGGTAAAACCCACCGTTTTTATGCCTCAATGGGTAAAGAAATTGCCAATAAAAACATGCAGTTAACCGTTCAGGGGCAAACCATCAGTTCGCAATATGGTTCGGTAGAAAGTGCCGAATTTAATATCGAACAATTGATCAACGCCGGTTTAACCTCCGGATTGAAAGAAAAACATAACGTACTTCTGGATCCTGAAAATAAAGCCGTACTTGATGAAATGGCCGAAGAAAGTTATAAAGCTTTCGTCGATCTGCGCGAACACCCATTATTTGTAAGTTATTTAGAGAAACTATCTCCATTAAAATTATTATCGCAGGCCAATATCAGTAGCCGTCCGGTAAAAAGAAACGGTGGTGGCGAAATGAAACTCGAAGATTTAAGAGCCATTAGTTTTGTAACCGCCTGGAGCATGCTTAAACAGAATGTACCTGGTTTTTATGGCATGGGAACAGCATTAAGTAGTCAGGAAAAGGCTGGCAACTGGGCTAAAGTGGTTAAGGTTTATGAAGATTCTGATTACCTGAAAACCATCGTTGATAACTGTATGATGAGTATGAGCAAATCGGACTTTGTAATTACGGCCCATTTAGCTAACGATAAAGAGTTTGGAGCATTTTGGACCCAACTACACAATGAGTTTAAATTAACCAAAGAGATGCTTTTAAAACTATCAGGACAGCCAACTTTAATGGCCAATTATCCGGTAGATAAAAAATCGATCGCCACCCGCGAGAAAATCATTCTGCCTTTGGTATTGATCCAGCATTTCGCTTTAGAAAAACTACAGCACGATCAGAACGAAAAAGATCAGCATGCTTTAGAAAAACTTGCGGTAAGAACGGTATTCGGAATTGTAAACGCCGGAAGGAATTTGGCATAATCTCGAAAAACGTTTGCGCTCGTTTCCAAACGAGTGCATAAATAGCAATACGATTCTATCGTTTGTAAACGAGAAACTATTCAACGCTCGTTAGAAAGGAGCGTTAGCGAAGGTTTAAAATAATCTATTCAAGGTCTGTGTCCGCACAGACCTTTTTTTGTTAGTCGGGATTTGCAATCCCGATTTAAGAGTAAAGGATTTGGAATCCTTATGAGTGGATTCTAAATCCACAGCTCAGAGGACGGGATTGAAAATCCCGACCAGCAGTCTCGTCAATTCGAGCGTAGCGCAGCCGAGAAACGAAGGGTTTTCTTTTATGGATTTTTACTGCGTTCAGAATGACAAAGCCCTGCCAACTAAACCTGATTGAACGAATGCCGATTTCTTCTATCGGCAGCAGGTAAAGCAGGATTGCAGGTGCCGATAGAAAACCGAACCTTGCTTTCCAAAAAAAATGATTCAGAGGTATTAATAGACACTATATCTTAATTGCATGAAAGATGCTGATCCCGAATCTTCGGGACAGCATGACGAGTAGTCGAAAAAGATGGTTTATAAACAAAAAATTCCCTGCAGATTTTCATCTACAGGGAATTCTATATTTCGAAAAAGCGGGATTAAAGCTTCAAACAGTTATCGATCAATCGAACCCATCACTTTTTGGCCGAAAGCATTTAATGCATCTTTTTCGGCAGCACCCTCGCTTACCATCTGGTGTACTTCTAAGGCACCGCAGATATTGGTAATCATTTCGCCAGCCACATCAACTTCGTGCTCGCTAACGCCTCTAAATTCGCAGAAAGCTTCTAACACCTCTAAAGTTGTCTCCAGTTGTGCCGGAGTGGTATTTTGAAACAATTGTCTTATAACCGGAATCTTCATTACTTTATCTTGTTAAATAGTTCAATTAAACCTTCTGCTTTGTTGGTTTGCACCTGATCTACCAAGCTGCCACCTTCAAAAGCTGCGAAAGTTGGTAAATTATCAACGTTTGCAAATTTGCGTGAGTTTGGAAGTTTTTCGGCATCAACAATTAAGAAAGCTACATCTCCATTTTCCGAAGCCAGTTTTTTAAACTTAGGTTTCATGATCCTGCAGTTTCCGCACCACGACGCAGCGTACTGAACCATCACCTTCGAGTTATCGGCCAGGTATTGTTGAAGATTATCTTCTGTTAATTCTAAAAACATAACGTTTTGTTTTATTAGTTAGCAGCTAAATATTCAGCTACACCAGTTCTGTTTGCGTTCATTGCTTCTTTTCCTTCTTCCCAGTTTGCAGGGCAAACTTCGCCGTGTTTCTGAACGTGAGCATAAGCATCGATTAAACGTAAATATTCTTTAACGTTTCTACCTAACGGCATGTCGTTAACACTTTCGTGGAAAACCTTACCAGTTTCGTCGATTAAATAAGTCGCTCTGAAAGACACGTTAGAACCTGAGAAAGACTCGTTTCCTTCTTCATCGTAGTTAACTTCCTGATCTAAAATATCAAGGATACCAGATAATTGTCTGTGGGTATCAGCTAAGATTGGATAAGTAACACCTTCAATACCGCCATTATCTTTTGGTGTATTTAACCATGCGAAGTGAACTTCGTTGGTATCGCAAGATGCACCGATTACGATAGTATTTCTTTTTTCGAATTCAGGTAAAGCAGCTTGGAAAGCGTGTAATTCTGTAGGGCAAACGAAAGTAAAATCTTTTGGATACCAGAACAATAACACTTTGCTATTTTTGTTTACAGCCTCTTCAAATACATTGATTTTCAAGTCATCACCCATGTCTGACATTGCATCAATACTAACACTTGGGAATTTTTTACCTACTATTGCCATAATTTTTTGTCTTTAATTTTGTTGGCACAAAGGTAAGGCTAAAAGAGGAGTCAATCAACCCCGATCCACTAATTGTTAATTGTATTTATTGATAACGATATAGATGAAAACTATATTGTTTGGATGAGATATAGCGGGGTTCTATTTTTTATAAAAAGGTCGTCCTTTAGATTTGTCTTGATCTTTTATTCAAGGATTATAACTATTTATTTTGCTTAATTATTAATCAGATTACCTAAATCGGTAGCGGCACATTAAAATGTCGTCAAGGTTTTATGCCTAAGAGATGATGCAATCCGCTACCGTTTTTTCCCTTAGTGACCAGATAACAATTAGGGTATTTCCCATTATTAAGGACTAGGATCGATGGGGTAAAAATTTAGGTAACTATTGCAAACATAAAAAATAACAGGATGATTGTCGTTACAAAATTTTTTATCGGGATCGATGTTTCCAAACCCCACTTCGATGTTGCATTGATGGCCGTTGTAAACCATGTGAAACAGGAGATGGAAACTGCACGCTTTGACAACACAGCATCAGGAATAACACTGTTTGAGAAGTGGCTGAAATCGCACAGGCTTACATTCAATGAGGATTGTCTGGTTGTGATGGAAAATACCGGGATCTATCACCGTTTGCTATGGACTTTCTGCAGTAGTAGGAACCTGCCCATTCACATCGGCAATGCCGCCCATATCAAATGGAGTTTTGGGATAGCCAGGGGCAAAAACGATAAGATAGATAGTATCCGTTTATGCAATTATGCGTTTAAGGAGGCGGATGAACTAAGAGCTACAGCGGCCTTGGATCCCGAGCTGATCCTGTTGAAAGATCTCATATCAGCGAGGACAAAACTGCTAAAACAAAAGTCTGGTATTAGCATCTCGGTAAAGGAACTGGGTAATGTTAATGGGAAAGAGCATCAGAGACTAATTGAGAAAGCACTTAAAAATGCAATTGATGGTATAGTCAAGTCAATCAAAAACCTCGAAGATCAGATCAAAAAAATCATTAACGGAAATCAGTATTTCAAGCAGAATTATAAACTGTTGATCAGTATTCCCGGTATAGGGCATGTTACAGCGGTGTATTTGATTGGCTGTACGGGGAATTTTGTTGGGCAGCCTAGCGGAAAAGAACTGGCATGTTATGCAGGGGTTGCTCCATTTGAACAGACCAGTGGTATAAGTATTAAAGGTAGACCTAGGGTGCACCGCATGGCCAATAAAGAACTCAAAAGGCTACTCCATATGTGTGCATTATCATTGATACAGCACAATCAGGAATTCAGAGCATATTATGATAGAAAAAAAGCTGAAGGGAAGCATAGCATGAGCATAATTAATGCAATTAGGAACAAAATAGCACTCAGAATTGCAGCAGTTATTAAAAACCAAGAAAGCTATAAAAACAACTATAATATTGCTGCTTAAAATTTGTTTTTATCATAACAATCATCTCGACTGAAGCGCAGCGAAACGGAGAGATCTATCTCGAGACAGATTTCTCGACTGCGTTGCACTTCGCTCGAAATGACGAGAACTTGGATAACCTACTTCTTTTTCTCCAATTCTGTTATCGCCGTCCACAATACGCCGGCTTCTCCCCTGAAGCTCGAAGAACCCATTGGTTTATTATCTGGCGTATACCACTCATAAAATCCATTGTTTTTAACTACCCTATCCAACATTGGTGTTAAAGCTTCTTTGGCTTCTGCCAGCAGGTTATAGCGGATTAGCTGGCTAACCATACGTCCTCCAAACCAGGTCCAATCGCCCCCATTTTGGTAAGAATACGGTCCCATTCCCTTATTTTCGAACGTACCCAAAGGATAAACCGGATAAATGGTAAGACCAATTGTTGCAGCATGGGCATCAGCCACGTTTTTTTGCATCCGCTGGTAAGCTTCTTTCACCTGTTTTTTGGTTAACAAACCAGCTTCGATGGCAACAGCTGTACCGCCATGATAATAAATTTTTGATTCATCGAACGATGCCGGAAAAGGTGATCCGTTTAAATAAATATGCGGGATGTACTGCTGTGCTTTTTCATCCCATAAATATTTGTTGATATTCTGTCGGATGTTATTGTACACTTTCTTCCATTTACCTGCTTCACTGGCATTTAAATCAGCAATGGCAATAAAATCTTTTATAGCGATCAAAAACATGGCATTATCATAAATGTCGATTGCCCGATGCGTATTTTCATCTATTACAACGCCCCAGCTATGTTCAGGCTGTACATCGCCCCAATCAACAGTTGTTGCACCCCAAAGTAAGCCGTGTTTTTCATCAAACCTGTTTTTCAACAGGAAATCGAGTGCACGCCCCATCTGGTTTTTGACGGTTAAACCTGCAACTTTATCGGTTAAAATACTTTTATCGCCCGTACTGCGAATGTACTTTGCAACAGCCTGGACTAAAGAAGTCTCCTGATCAGTTTCTACAGTATTTTTATGCCCGAGATACTCATCTGTCAACTCAGATTTATAAAACTTACCGTATATAGTGGCTTTACTTGTAGGGATGTAACCGTCCAAAATAGCCCCATCAGGTTGCTGAAACTGAAAAAATGTAATCAGGTGTTTTCTGATCTGCGATTTATCGTTCACCTTACAGCTCAGTTCGATAAAGGTATTTAAATCCCTGATCCAAACCTCACCATAGCCATCGCCTGCTGTAAAACCCCTTTTAATCAGTTCTTCGGCCATGGTTTTTACTTTATCCATTACCGCTGGTTGTATGTTTACTTCCTGCTTTTGTGTACCAGGGTTTTCCTGCGCAAAAGATATACCGGGCAGTGCAAGTCCTAATAACGTTGCCAATGCAATATTTTTTTTCATATGGATGATATTATTAAATCTAATCATTTGGTTTTATAGCTGTTTTTTATCTGTTCGAAATTTATCATGCGCAACCGGGCATAAAGTGCTGGCATGTGAGATGGTATCCCTAGGATGAAAAATATTGGCTAGTTTATATGTACAAACATATACACATTTATTTAAATTACAAATAGCTGTAACAAAAAATTTATTTAGTACATATGGTCTGACAAATCAACTATTTATCAGTCAAATTAGTGAATAAAAGCAGCTTAAATACATTTTAACGTTTTTAATTTTGATTATAATTTTTCACTTTATATGTTTGTACATATTAAATCGTTTTATAGCGTAACCCATGATATCATCCCCCATTAGTATGAATAAATTTAAAGTCCGTTTTGCCAAGCTTTTATTCGCCGTATTTGCCACCATCAGTTTTCCCGCTTTAAGCATCGCACAAAATAACCTGGTATGGAAAATAGGCGACAAAGACAATAAAACGGATGGCTTCGCTTTGGCACCAGGAAATTATCAGCAGTTTTTAGCAAAGGATTTTGGCTGGGAAGACCGTTACTATCTGGTAGGGAAATCAAAACCTGCTACCGATTGGCCTTACGTACTGCCCGGTACGGCAGATGGCTGGGGCGGAACCGGCCCTACTTCGGGCATACGCTCGCACCAGCTCAATATACTGTTTGATCTAAAACCATTTAAACCTACAGAGAAGTTCCGGTTCATTACCGATATATTGGCATACAATGGAAAAAAGCCACCCTTATTTAAGGTTATCATCAATGGAAAAGATTTTAAATTCCACCTTCCAGCAAACGAAAAAGACAAGGGAATTTATGGAGATACCAATGATTTAAAGGCAGAAGTGTATAAAATCGATATTCCGGAAGGTTTGTTACACCAGGGCGGCAATACCATTACATTAACCATACTGGAAGGTTCGTGGCTGGTATTTGATGATGTGAGACTGGAGGGAAAAGCAGAATTACATCCATTGGCCTCACAGGATTTATATGTTAGAAATGTAAAAGCAGCCAATTACACCTTATCCAAAAATGGTAATAAAATACAGCCTTTATTGGTGGATATTGAACATCTGGACAATAAACCTTCCATTTCGATAAAAATCAATGGAAAAACTGTACTTACGAGCCAGATTGATACCGGTCGTTATGTACTGGAAGCACCTATGCCTGTAGCCAAACAGCCTAAAAAAATGGCCTGGCAGGTAATATCTGTAGGTAAAATCATTGCTGAGGGTACGGCTATGGCTTCGGATCAACCCCTGAAAACAAGTGCAGGATATGCTGATACCAAAATCGGCACAGCGCACTCAAGATGGATGATTGCCCCTGGTCCGTGGATGCCTTTTAGCATGGTTAAATTAAGTCCCGATAACCAAAACCCCGGATGGATGGCCGGTTACGACCCAACAATTGAAAGCATAGGTACTTTTAGCCATATCCACGAATGGACGATGGCAGGCCTGGGCATGATGCCTGTAAATGGTGATATTAAATATCAGATCGGATCGCAGGAAAATCAAAACGATGGCTACCGCTCCGATATTGATAAAAGTACTGAGGAAGCACCTGTTGGATATTATAAAGTGATGCTCAAAAAATATGGCATCAAGGCTGAACTAACTTCAACAACCAGGTGTGGCTTTCAGCGTTATACATTTCCACGGTCAAAAGATGGCAGGGTAATGATCGATTTAAAAGTTCCGGCAGAGTACGACTATAAGATCAAAAGCTTTCAGATTAACCAGGTGAGCAAGCGCCGCATAGAAGGTTATAGCGTACAGCATACAGCCAACGCATGGTCTGGAGGCGTAGATCAGGATTATACCGTCAATTTTGTGATCGAATTTGATCAGGATATCAAAAAAATAGGTGGATGGATTAATGGGAAACCTGTAACCGGAACCAACCTAACAGGTACAGCAGTTGATGGTGCCGGCATGTACGCAGAATTTGATACACGGACGAATAATGTAGTACAGGCACGCTCAGGGATTTCGTTGGTGAGTATTGAAGGTGCATCGCGCAACCTTAACGAAGAGGTAGAAAAACCTTTCGGCTGGAAATTTGAAGCCGTACGTGCTGCACATGTGGCTACCTGGAACAAATTAATGGATAGAGTGGCTGTTTCATCAGATGATAGCCGCGAAAAAACCAGGTTTTACAATAATATGTACCGTGCTTTATGCAGCCGGAACACCTGGAGCGATACTGATGGCTCGTGGATTGATGCAACAGAGCAAAAAAGGAAATTTGCCAATGCTAACGATGTGGCTTTGGGCTGTGATGCCTTTTGGAACACCTTTTGGAATTTAAACCAGTTCTGGAATCTGGTAACGCCTGAATGGTCGTCGAGATGGGTTAAATCGCAATTGGCCATGTACGATGCCAATGGTTACCTGGCAAAAGGACCGGCAGGTATGGAATATATCCCGGTAATGGTTGCCGAGCACGAAATCCCGCTTATTGTTGGGGCTTATCAGATGGGAATCCGTGATTATGATGCCCAGAAAGCTTTTTCGGCCGTTTACAAAATGCAGACCCAACCTGCAGCAACAGTTGGCAACGGCCGTGCCGGTAATGAAGATCTGTTACCTTATCTGAAACATAAGTATGTACCTTATGATCAGGGGCGATTTAGCAACAGTTTAGAATATGCCTACGATGACTGGACGGTGGGCCAGTTTGCCAAATCGCTTGGAAAAAACAAAGAATACACCGAGTTTTCAGATCGCGGCAACTGGTGGAAAAACGTGATCGATACCGTTTCGGGTTTCGCCCGTATGAGAAAATCAGATGGTTCATGGTTCCCGGATTTCGATCCTTTTAAATCTGGTGCGAACGAGCATTATGTAGAGGGAAATGCCTGGCAGCTTACCTTTTTTGTTCCTCAGGATGTACAGGGGCTAGCCAGAATAATCGGAAAAGATAAATTTGTCGACAGATTAAACTGGGGTTTTAACGAAAGTTATAAATGGCGTTTTAATGCCCCCAACGATGCTTATTGGGATTATCCGATTATGCAGGGCAACCAGCAATCGATGCACTTTGCGTTCCTTTTCAACTTCGTACAAAAACCTTGGCTCACCCAAAAATGGAGCAGGGCAATTATCGACAGGTATTATGGTTTTGATATTGCCAATGCCTACCTCGGCGATGAAGATCAGGGACAGATGAGTGCCTGGTTTATCATGGTATCGTTAGGACTTTTCCAAACCGATGGCGGTTGCAGTACCAATCCACAGTATGAAATCGGAAGTCCTTTATTCAGCAAGGTCGTTATCGATCTCGGTAATCAATATGGCAGAGGAAAATCATTCACCATCGAAGCTAAAAATGCCTCAAGGGCAAATAAATATATCCAAAGTGCAACATTAAACGGTAAAACGTTAAATACTTTTTCTTTCCCAAGTTCAGAATTGTTAAAAGGTGGTAAACTTAGCCTGGTGATGGGAAGCGAACCGAATTATAACTGGGGTGTTAATTAGTTTTTGTGGTGTCAGATGTCCCGTCCGACGTCTAATATTAAAATACATACTCTAACGCAAGTCTTAGTGCCAAGGCCAAAAGCCGTAGGCCGAGTTGTGCTTAAAAAAGTTCTTACGTGGTGTCAGATGTTCCCATCTGACACTGTTCTAAGCTGAACACAATTCAGTTTTCATTTTTGTTTTGACCACCTAAGCCACCTGAGAGCATCTAAGTTAATTCCATTAATTTTTATGCTGTCATCCTGAACGCAGTGAAGGATCTTTTGACAAGTTTAGTCACGGATTCTCATTTTGTCAGTGCTAGTGGTTCATCACTAACAGATGCTTTGCTACGCTCAGCATAACAACTTTCATATAAAAAATACTACTGTTTTCCGTGCCTCCGTGGCTAAAAAAAAAGCCATTTTCTGCCTTTGCGTGATTCTATACACCGCAATGAAAAAAAAATAAAAATAATTCAATTTCCTTGTAGGCAATTTCTGTAAGCAAAATACTCTTAACAATAAACCTAATGGATGGAAATCCCAAAGGTTGGCAAACAATTAACCAAATACTTATTCAAAATTATTCATAATGAATATGAAAAAATCTCTACAGCTCACATGCTTATTGCTTTACGCATCAGCAGGTCTGTATGCAGCTACTCCAGTAGATCATTTTAAACGGGCAGTTTCTTACCATTCGGTTTATCAGGATGTGATTAAAGGAACGGTAAAAGACGAAACCGGTGCCCCCCTTCCCGGCGTAACCATTACCATAAAAGGTGCCCAGGGTGGAACACAATCCAATAATTCGGGTCAATACAGCATTGCAGCTAAAACCGGTGATGTTTTGGTGTTTTCGTTTATCGGTTACCAGAGTAAGGAAGTAACAGTTGGTACACAAACTACACTCGATGTAACTTTAGGTACTGATTCTAAAAACCTGGAAACTGTTGTAGTAACGGCTTTGGGTATTAAAAGATCAGAAAAATCTGTTACTTATTCTACGCAACAATTAAAAGGAGAGGAATTAACAAAAGTTAAAAGTACAAACCTTGCAAACTCATTAAACGGTAAAGTTGCCGGTTTAACCATTTCTTCCAGTTCTTCAGGCGTGGGTGGTTCGGCGAAAGTAATTTTAAGGGGTTCAAAATCATTGGTTGGAAGCAATCAGGCATTATACGTAATTGATGGCGTGCCAATGAATAATACAGTAACCAATCAGCCGGGAAGTGCATATGGAGGCACCAACTCTTATGATGGTGGTGATCCGATTTCTAACCTCAATCCCGACGATATCGAAAATATTTCGATATTAAAAGGTGCTTCGGCTGCGGCACTTTACGGTAGTCAGGGAGCTAATGGGGTTATTATTGTAACTACAAAAAGTGGGAAAGAAGGCAAAACAGAAATTAATTTTTCGTCGGGTGCTTCATTTGATGAGGCTGCTTTTAAACCCGAGTTTCAAAATTCTTATGGTGTTTCAGATCAGTACAAAAGCTGGGGTGCTGCAACAACAGGATCGAATGATAACCTGAAGAGTTTTTTCCAAACCGGAACAAATTACACAAATTCAATTAGTTTGTCTGCAGGTTCAAAATTAGCACAAACTTACATTTCTTATGCAAATACTACTGCGCGTGGTATTCAGCCGAATAATAATTTAACCCGTAATAATTTAAATTTTAAAGAAGTCGGTCATTTTTTCAATAACAAACTTACGGCTGATGCAAGTGTAAATTATGTAACGCAGAAAATAGAAAATTCTCCGCTTGCAGGTTTTTATTTTAACCCACTTACCGGCTTGTATCTATTTCCAAGAGGTGTAGATATTACTCCGTACAAAAATGGATACGAATCTTTAAATCCGTTAACGCTATTAAACGAGCAAAACTGGATTGCAACGAGTCGTGCAAACGGTGTTCAAAGCTTTAGCGAAGATACACAGCAAAATCCATGGTGGATTGTTAACCGCAACCTGAATACCCTAAATAGAAATAGGATTTTATTAAACGGAAATTTAAAATACGAAGTAAATTCATGGTTTAATATTCAGGCAAGAGGAAGTATTGATAGAATAAATGATATCTACGATCAGAAATTGTATGCCGGAACTTCACAGTATCTTGCCAAGGCAAATGGCGGTTATTCTTATTCGAATAGTGTAAATGTTCAGAAATACGCAGATTTATTGGCGAATTTTAACGGATCTATCAGCGAAAAATTTAAAATAACCGGAGTAATTGGTACAAGTATCAGAGATACTAAAACAGAGGGAAATCGTTTTGCTTCATCAGGTGATGTCGGCCTAATTTATCCAAATGTTTTTACCCTTCAAAACTTAATTACCGACCCTTCTTCAACCGGAGATCTTGAAGAAAACCATACACAATTCCAATCTATATTTGCCAGTGCAAACCTTGCATATAACGAAGCCTTATATCTAGATGTAACTGCCAGAAACGATTGGGCATCACCTTTAGCCTTCACTAAAAAAGGGGTATCGTATTTTTATCCTTCTGTTGGTGCAAATGCTATACTTAGCCAATTATTCAAATTACCAAAATCGATCAGTTTTGCAAAAATACGTGCTTCATATGCTGAGGTGGGTAATGCACCGCTGGCTTATCAAAGCAGACAACCTTTGGCAACTATCGGAGCCGGGGGCTTAACACCGCTTGGATCGGTTTCTCCATACTCAGATTTAGCTCCTGAGAGAACAAAATCTATCGAAATCGGTACAGAATGGAGATTTTTCGGTAATAAATTAGGGTTAGATTTTACCTACTACAAAACCAATACACATAATCAAACCTTACTGATCGCTGCGCCAGAAGCTTCATTTTATGGTACAGCCTACTTAAATGCCGGAAATATCCAAAATCAGGGTATCGAATTTGTGGCTAGCCTAAACAATATACTTAATAGTGAAAACCTTAAATGGAATTCATCGGTAAACTTTGCAATGAACAGAAATAAGGTAATCGAATTGTCGCCAACTGTAAATAAAGCAATTTTATCAGGTGCATCGGGTGCTAACTACCAATCAGTTGCCAGTGTAGGTGGATCATTTGGTGATATTTATGGTAAAACGCTACAGCGCGATGCTCAGGGCCGGATTATGATTGATGCTGATGGAAAACCAATTGTTCAGGGTGGCGACTTTACGTTCTTAGGAAATCCAAATCCAAAATGGCAATTGGGCTGGAACAACAATTTCACCTATAAACAAATAAACCTATCTTTTTTAGTTGATGGAAAATTTGGTGGAAAAGTAATGTCGGTAACTGAATCGATGTTAGATTCTTATGGTGTCTCGAAAGCCAGTGGCGATGCCCGTTTGGCTGGAGGTGTTAGTGTTAACGGTGTGAGCCCTACAGGTACACCTGTTAGTACTGTTGCTGCGGATAAATGGTATCAAACTGTAGGCGGTAGAGAAGGTGTATCGGGCGAATATATGTACAGTGCAACAACAGTACGTTTAAGAGAAGTTGCATTAGGTTATACTTTCGATATTAAAAATAGTTTTTTACGTGCACTGAAACTTTCATTAACAGGCAGAAACCTAATTTATTTCTACAAGAAAGCTCCTTATGATCCTGAGTTGACCATGTCTACAGGAAATGGCCTTTCGGGTGTAGATATATTTATGCCACCGGCAACACGCAGTTACGGAATCAGCTTAAACGCTAATTTTTAATCAGGTTTTAACCATAACATAATAATAATCATGAAACGTATTAATTTCATATCCAAATATATCTTGTCAGGGATGCTTATTCTTTTTGCTACTTCCTGTAAAAAGAATTTTGAAGAATACAACACCAGCAATTTAGCTGTAGATATCAACATGGAAACCACATTTAAACATATACAAATGGGGGTTTACAATTTCTCTGGTGGCGGCGACCCCAATTCTTATCAATTGCAACAAAATTTAAACTCCGATTGCTATTCAGGCTATTTTATGAGCCAGATCAATTTTGCAAGCGGTAACAATAATTTAAATTATGCTTTAGTATCAGGTTGGAATACTGAACCTTTTAAAGTGGGCTATCTGGATATTATGCGATATGTTGATATTCTTAAGGGACAAGAGGTTAATACCAAGTACCCTGGAATTTGGGCAATTGCGCAGATTTTAAAAGTAGAGGGCATGCACCGTGTAACGGATATTTATGGCCCTATCCCATACACTAAAGTTGGTCCGTTAACAGATGGTGCAACCGGTGTACCTTACGATAGCCAAAAAGATGTATACAATAACTTTTTTGCTGATTTAGATGCTGCCACTGCAGCACTAAAAACATTTATAGCAGGTGGTAAATCTTTACCTTTCGATTTTTCAAAAATGGATCTTGTATATGGCACGAACAAAGGTACAGAATTCGAAAACTGGCTACGTTTTGCAAATTCCCTTCGTTTAAGATTAGCCTTAAGGATCGTAAAAGTAGATCCTGCCTTGGCTAAATCACAGGGAGAAAAAGCTTTAGATCCGGCAAATGGTGGTGTAATTACCGATAATAACCAAATTGTTAGGGTAAGTGTACCAAATGGCAACTTCAGTAATCCTTTGGTTTTTATCTCACAAAACTGGGCCAATATCTGCATCGGTGCATCTATCCAAACTTACATGAGCGGGTATAACGATCCACGCATTTCAAAATACATGGATAAATCAACTGATGACGCTTCCAACGGTCAATATAAAGGTATCCGTATCGGATCTGATGTGGGTGCTTTCAAATATGAAAAATATTCTACACTTAACTTTAAAGATGGAACACCATCGTATACTTTAAAAACTGCGCCGGTATTAATGACTGCTGCCGAAGTATATTTTTTACGTTCGGAAGCTGCGTTAAGGGGCTGGAATAATACGAATGGTACCGCTCAAGCCCTTTATGAGCAAGGTGTACAAACATCATTTGCACAATGGGGTGTTAATGCAACTGCATATTTGGCAGATGCAACAAGTACACCTGCGGCTTATGTTGACCCTTTAAACGCTGCAAATAATGCACCTGTACCATCAACAATTACTGTTAAGTGGGACGAGAGTGCAGGCAATGAACAAAAACTGGAACGCATTATTACCCAAAAATGGATAGCAAATTTCCCGGAAGGACAAGAGGCATGGAGTGAATTCCGCAGAACAGGATATCCTAAATTATTGCCTGTTGTTAAAAATAACAGTGGAGGTTCTATTTCAACTACGGTTCAGATTAGGAGATTGCCATTTTCTCAGAACGAATATAGCACCAACCGTACTGAAGTACAAAAAGCAGTTTCATTGTTATCAGGACCAGACAACGGAGGTACCAGATTATGGTGGGATTTAGATAAAGCAAATTTCTAACACACAAATACCCCAGGTAGGATAGCGCAGGTTATCCTACCTTTTTTATATCTAACCAATTTCTAACCAAAATTTAAACTATGAGAAAACTAACCGTTTTCGGCGTATTGCTGTTAACAGCTTTCGCCTTGTTGTACGCTTGTAAAAAAGCCAATTCCGAAAAAGAAAACAACTTATCAGCTACCATAGGCAGTGCAAGGGCCGTTACCAACGCTTCTGCATTAGCCTTAACAGGCCCATTTATGACAGCCTATGTAGAGGTAAACAGCAACAATTTTGTTAATCCTGGCTGTTACACCTATGGTGCTTCCGCAACCCAGTTATTTGGCGTTTCTGTAATTTTTGCGGCAAATATCAATTCTGTAAATGGCACCCCAACCCTTTCTTTCAATCCACAGGTACAGGAAACCTTAAATTCTGGCAAAGTAGCTTACCTAAAATCGTTGGGAATAAAAGTGGTGCTAGATGTTTTGGGCAACCATCAGAATGCAGGTTGGGGCTGTTTTACCTCTTACGCACAAGCTGATGCCTTTGCTATTCAATGTGCCAATGCAGTACAGCAATATGGTTTGGATGGAATCGATATCGATGATGAATATTCTTCCTGTACAGCAAACGATGGCTCGCTTGTACTCGCAGCAGCTGCTTTAAGGGCGAGGTTGGGTACTGATAAATTGATTACCATGGCAGCTTTTAATCAGGCAAATTATTTTAATTCGACCTATAACAATCAAAAATTAGGTGATATTTTAGACTATGTATTTGAGCAAACCTACTTTTCTTCTAATTACGCAGGCCGTTTACAACCATACATTAATGCTGGTGTACCAAAAAGCAAATTAGGTTTAGGTTTCGATCTGGGAAATAACGATCAGGTTGCAGTAGCCAATTATGTAAAAAACAACGGCTTGGCTAGTGCGATGGTATATAATGTAGCCAACAATTCGCAAAGTAAGCTGTCTGATATTTCTACCGTACTGTATGGATCTGCCACTGCCGTAAAACCAAACTGTATTGATGGTAATGGTGGTACCGTAACTCCTGCCGGAAACCGCT
>NZ_DJDT01000164.1 GCF_002432345.1 Pedobacter sp. UBA5917 | reverse complement strand
GGCTACCGGCACACCGACACGATAAGGGGCAGTTACTTTTGGTGTTTGGGGGAATTGCCTACCTGCGGACCAGGGAAAAAGACTATTACATCCCGTCCAATCATTATATATGGATCCCGAAAGCTTATTTTCATAACCTGATGTTTAATACCCAGGATCTACAGATCATCAATATCTATTTTCCGGATAAAAATGCTGCTAAATTTTATGAAGAACTGGGGATTTATCCTGTAAGTAAGCTATTATCAGAAATGCTTTCCTTTACTGCAAAGTGGCATGGAGAATATTTTGCGGGTTCGTGGGAATTTGAGTTTTTAAACACGCTTAAAAACCTGCTGGCAAGAGAGGATTTAAAAAAATTTTCAATCCAGCTGCCTACAACAGATGATCAGCGTTTAAATGATATCACTACCGATTTACGCAGCAGATTAAGCGAACCATTGATGCTGGAAGACATTGCCAAAAAGTTTGGTTATAGTGTAAGGAGTTTAACCAGATTATTCCAACTACAGCTGCATATATCATTTATACAGTACATTAAAATGCTAAGGGTAATCCGTGCCATGGAACTGATGAAAGATACCGACCTGAATGTTACCCAGATTGCCTACGAAGTGGGTTATTCGAGTATTTCGGCCTTTAGCAATACATTTTCACAATTAACGAATATGAGGCCAACCGATTTTAAAATGATGTAGGTTTACCGGTTAGTTTTAGTGTTAATGCGAACCAGCTCCCATATTAAATCTAAATCTTTAGATGTTTAGGCAAGTTACTAAAAGCGGCTTTTTTTCTCACCACATACAGATTTAAGAACCATATAGGGTTACATGTTCTTATATTTCCTGATATGGTGAGAAAATATTATTGAATAATTAACTGCAGAGCGTAGTAAAACGGTGTTATCTTCATTTACAGTCCGATATTTCTATCTCTTTACAATCAATACGAAAAACCAGCAAAAGCCTTACGTATTTCTTTTTCCAATAATCCTGGAGTTTCCAAAGCCGCGAAATGCCCGCCTCTTTCTATATTGTTCCAGCTTTTAACATTGTATATGCGTTTTGCAAAAGCTTCAGGGATCTGTATGCAATCTTTAGGGAAAATTGAAAAATAAACAGGTGCATGAATTTCCAGCTTTTCTTTTGCAGGTATTTGATGTGCGGTTTCATAATAAATCCTTGTTGCTGCACCGGCAGTTCCCGTGAACCAATAAATAGAAAGGTTGGTTAAAAGTTCATCTTTGCTAAAAGCAGCCTCAATGTTTCCATCATTATCGCTCCAGCTGTTAAACTTTTCTACTATCCAGGCTGCCAGAGCAACAGGCGAATCGTTTAAACCATAAGCCAGGGTTTGTGGTTTGGAGCTATGAACTGCCACATAAGCACCTTCTGTTCGCTGCCATTTTCCCGCAGCCTGCAGATATTCATTTTCATCCTCTCCGAATTCGGCAAAGTTGGCTGTAAAAAACAGATCTGGCGGTACATTGGTGAGGTGTAATCCCTGTATTTTACCTTTTTCCTGTGCAGCCATTTGTGTGGCTATACTTGCACCCCAATCGCCGCCCTGTATAAACCAGCTTTCATAAGCCAGTGTTTCTGTCATTAGTTTATTGAACAACGCAGCTATTTTAGCAGGACCGCAGCCGCTTTCTCTAGGGATATCAGAAAATCCAAAACCCGGGATGGATGGAATGATTACATCAAATGCAACACCGTTTTCATCGGGTTCGGTTAACAGCGGAATCAGTTTGATAAACCTATAAAAAGAATCGGGCCAACCATGGATCAATAAAAGAGGCAGGTTTTTCTTTCCCTTACCTTTTTGATGGATAAAATGCAGGTTTATTTCCTCATTTTCTGTTTTAAAATGATCGAACTGGTTTAGCAATGCCTCTTGTGCAATCCATGAAAAATCGTTAGCCCAATAATTACATAATTCTTTGAGGTAAGATAAATTGGTTCCATAGTTCCAGCTGCTGTTTTTTATTTCATCAGGCCAACGGGTTTTAAGCAATCTAGACTTTAGATCTTCCAGCAGATCGGTATTAATTTCAATTTTAAAAGGTTCCATCTTTTTTATTTTTTATGATAAGGTATTTATAAGGCAAAGTTATCCGGTACATCACACAACAATAGGGTGTTCATATAGCAACATAAGGGGTTGTTTGTACATTCGAGATCATGTATTTTTGAGTTATGAAACAGATCAGTTTTTTACTGGTAGGCGGCAACCTGAAACCGTCTTCGCTATTTGGCGCGATAGAAGTATTTGAAAAGGCCAATCAATTTTTAAAAGAAAAAGGTGAACCTGCCTATTACGATATCCAGTTGGTGGGCGAGGAATTTGGACAACCTATGCTCAATTCATTTTTTTCGCTTCAATCTTTAAAACATCCTGGCGAAATCAAAAAAACAGACTGTATCATTATCCCCGCATTTGATCCGGAAGAAGAAGCCATAACAAAGTATGCAGCAGCACTAAACTGGGTGGCCGATCAGCATCGAAAAGGAACAGAAGTAGCGAGTTTATGTTCAGGAGCATTTTTATTGGCTGCAAGCGGCCTTTTAGACGGCAAACCCTGCTCTACCCACTGGAGGGCAGCAGATCTTTTTAAAAAGATGTTCCCGAAAGCGCAGCTTGCCATGGATAAAATCATTACCGACCATCAGGGCGTATATACTTCAGGCGGCACCATGTCGGCCTTTAACCTATGCCTTTATCTGGTAGAGAAACACCTCGGAAGGGAAGCAGCACTTTTTTGTACAAAACTAATGCAACTGGATATCGAAAGACATTCGCAATCGCCTTTCCAGATATTTACCGGGTTAAAAAAGCATACTGACGATATTATAAGGGATATCCAGGAGTTTATAGAAATGAATACGAGCGAAAAAATAACGGTCGACTTTCTCGCTGATAAATGCAATATGGATAGGGTAAATTTCTCACGCAGATTTAAAAAAGCCACAAAACTCCCGCCTATCGACTATATCCAGCAGATTAAAATAGAGGCAGCAAAAAGGGCACTGGAAAAGGGAACCAAAAACATCAATGAAATTATGTACTCAGTTGGCTATATTGATGCAAAAGCATTCAGAACCATTTTTAAGAAAATTTCCGGATTGAGTCCGACGGAATATAAGGCGAAGTTTAGCCATTAAAAATATCTGTCAGTAGCAAGACGCTACAACCAGTGTATAGAAACTATTCAAACAGAATTTGGATGTATTTATCTATGTATATTCGATAAATATTCAATAAAGTCTTCTGTATTAAGACGGTTATTGAAATATTGAACGCGATCAACCATAACATCATCAAACCGACAGTCTTTAAAGTTGGCACCGGTAAAATCTGAATTGATTAAATTTGCATTCCGAAAATCTACATTCTGGAAATGGCAATTTTTAAACACACAATTATTTAAGCTGGCACTACAGAAACTGAGTTTGTAAAATTTCGCAGCATTAAACTTTACACCATCCAAGATGCAGTTATCGAGTATCATGTTGTCTATATATTCATGAAATTCAAAATCGCAGTTCGCAAAAGTTCTTTCCCCTCTATCATACAGATCCAGTAATTCTCCTATACTTGTTGGTGTTGTCATATCATTAAGGTCAACTTTTAGCTTTTAGATTCCTCTTCATCCGCCATATCCAAAAACATGTGCCACTAATTTTCGATAGGCAGTTTAAAATAAAACAGCGATCCTTTTTCAGGTTCACTTTCCAGATTGATCTGCCCGCCATGCCTGTTTATTATTTCTGCACAAAGGTAAAGCCCGATGCCAAAACCACGGAAACCCTTATGTGCCGAATCTGTTCTGTAAAAACGTTTAAACACATGTTGCTGATCTTCATTTTTGATCCCGATACCATAATCACGTACACCAACCGTTAACATAGTACCATCCGATTCTGTAAAAACGTCTACCTGTGGTGCTTCAGGGGCATATTTTACGGCATTTACCAATAAATTGGTAATCACCTGTCCAATTTTGTCCCGGTCTCCGGATAATTTCAACCCGCTATTTCCGCTATAATTGATCTGATGTTTTGAAGCGGTAGACTGCACATCCAAGATCGTTTCATTGATCAGTTCGTTAAGATCGAAATGCTCGGGTTTAAGATGCAGCATGCCTTCATCAAGTTTGCTCACGTCCAAAAGATCATCAACAAGTTTCGACATTTTTATTACCTGATGCCTTGCACGCTCTGCAGCATGGGTTAGGGATTGTTCCTGCGATTTTCTGGCTTTCATTTCAATCACCTGCACATAACCCGAAAGTGCTGTTAAAGGTGTTTTAAGCTCATGTGTAGCCACAGCCACAAAATCGCGCATGCGCTGTTCATTGCTACGCCTAACCCTATTGATCTTGATCTGCGCCCTCACTTTGCTCAACAGCTCCTGACCTGAAAAAGGTTTCACCAAATAATCGTCGGCACCTGCTTCCAGGCCATCAATACGCGATTCTTCCCCTGCCCTTGCCGAAAGAAAAATCAATGGGATCCAGTTTTTTTCTTCCCTTTCGCGGAGTTTGGCCAAAAGCGTCTTACCATCCATTACGGGCATCATGATATCACTTAAAATTAAATCAGGATTCAATGATCTTAATTGTTCAAGCGCATCGGCACCATTTACGGCAGTATAAACCGTAAATTCCGGTTCGAGCAGGCGTTTAAGATAAGCCCGCATATCCGCATTATCATCAACAACCAAAACCTTTCCTTCCTCTCCGCCAAGGTATAAATTATCGGGTTCCTCTTTTGGCGCCGCAGCATTGGTATACTCATTCCCCAATAAACCCGAAGCTTCCTGCAAAAATGATTCGCGGAGGTTTGTTGCACTGGCCTGGTAATCTTTACCATAAACCAGCTCCTGCGGAAGATGTGCGCTGCCCAATGGCATATTTATGATAAATTTTGAACCCTGGCCCAAAATACTTTCTACTTTAATTTCTCCTCCATGAAGGTGAACCAGTTCGCTCACCAGCGAAAGCCCGATTCCAGAGCCCTCATGTGTACGGCCTGCAGAATTTTCTACCCGATGGAAACGTTCGAACATATGCGAAAGTTCCTCTTCGGGAATTCCTACACCTGTATCGATCACAGCGAGTTCTACCGCATTGCCCAATACCTCTAGTTTTAAGGTAATGCTCCCTTCAAGGGTATATTTAAAGGCATTCGATAATAAATTGAGCACGATCTTTTCCCACATCTGTATATCCACAAAAGCTTCCAATTCAATGGCTGGGGTTTCAACAATCAGTTTCATTCCGGCCTTTTCGATGATTGAACGGAAACTACTGGCCAGATCGGCAGTAAGGCCGGCAAGATCAAGCGGTTGATAAGCTGCCTTAACGCGACCAGCCTCCACCCGACTGAAATCGAGCAGGTTATTAACCAGTTTAAGAAGGCGCAATGCATTTCGATGGGTAGCGAGAACCGTTTCCCTCACCTGCGGATCTTCCATAATGGCATGACGCTGCAGATCTTCCAATGGTCCCAGCATTAATGTGAGCGGCGTACGGAACTCGTGACTTACATTGCTAAAAAATGCAGTTTTAGAACGGTCGATTGCAGCAAGCGCCTCCGCTCTTTTTTGTTCCTGCTCGTAAGCGTAAACATTAGAAACTGCTGTACTAAAGGTATTGGCCAAGAGCGTATAAAAGCCCAAATATTCTTCATCCATGGCCCTACGTGCACTTACGCCGGTAACGATATAACCATAAGGCATATCTTTACCTGAAAGAAATATAGGCAGGATTACGGCACTATTCGGTGCTTCAGGGTAAGGTTTACATGCAAAATCGCCAAAACGCTGGTTAAGATCATCTATAACCAGCGGACCTGATTGCCCTTCGGAAAAAGGCCATTTACGATTATTATCCGAAAAATTAATCTCATTAACAGCAAGTTGGCTCGCATTTTCGAGTCCGGCTGCACTTATCAATGCTGCATTTTCCTCATCCGGAGACAATACATAAAAAAGTAAAAAAGGCAGGTCGTTTACAAAATCATTATGATGTTCGGTAGTAAGAACGCCAATAGCCTCGATGGTTTTTGCTTTGCCAAGCAACGCAGCAACATCACGCAGCACCTGTGTTCTCCTTGCACTCAACATTTTATCAGTGGTTTCGGTTATCGGGTGAAAAATTCCCCCAACGCCACCTGTCTCATCCCGTATCGGTGCAAAAGAAAAAGTCATAAAGGCCTCTTCCAGATAGCCGTACCGAAAAAGGAACATCTGCTGATCTTTAATATAAGTGCCCTCTCCCATTTGCCCACGGGTAAATTTATCGCCCACCACCTCGAGTGCCGATTCCCAGCACACACGGAAATTCATGCCCATCGATTCGGGATGCATGGCACCACAGATAGGCCTGTAGGCATCATTATAAATCTGGATTGTTTCAGGGCCCCAGGCAATTAATATGGGAAAAGTTGAGGAAAGGCAAAGACTTACCGAAGTACGGAGACTCTGTGGCCAATTTTCGACAGGGCCCAAAGGGTTTTTAGACCAGTCCATTGAGCGCATAAGCGCACCCATTTCGCCACCGCCCGATAAAAATTGCTCATTCGATAAGGTTTGACTATCCATTTTTTGATAATACTTTTAGAGGAGCTAAAGATAGAACAAAATGGTAAGAGTAAAATTAGCCCTTAAAGAATACCGTACAAATTTGTAATAAAAACAGGTATTATTCCAATTAGTGCTGATTATATCACCGATTTAAATCTTAACCGGCTTAATTTAACGCTGAATCTTATTTAATTTTTCTCCGGCAATAAAATTTATTCGGATAAAATTGCCTTCCAAAGCACAGCAGTGCCATTATTATCAAATCCATTTAAATTTATCTCTCTGATTTTTAACCACTAATCGGTATGGCATCATTTTTTTATTTTATTTTTTTGCATTGAAAAGTTTAATTTCTATATTTGCAACCCCAAAGGAACACAGCGAATGTGTAAATTTTGCGAAAGTAGCTCAGTTGGTAGAGCACGACCTTGCCAAGGTCGGGGTCGCGAGTTCGAATCTCGTCTTTCGCTCCAAAATGCCTTCCTACCAGAAGGCATTTTAGTTTAAGTTAACCAAGCCGATGGAGATCGGTAAAGGCTAATGCTCGGGTGGTGGAA
>NZ_DJDT01000068.1 GCF_002432345.1 Pedobacter sp. UBA5917 | reverse complement strand
TCGAAGACCTGACGATGGCACTTCGACAAGCTCAGTGTGACAGTTTTTATAATTAACTCTACTCAATAATGAAAAACATCCTATTTCTTCTTTTAACGCTGATATTTTTCGCCTATCAATCAAAAGCCCAGGTAAAGGAAAGTTACAAAGCGCAAATTGCGTATAAAATTGTAGAAACATCGCCAAGATGCAGGCAATTAACCAAAGGTTTGGGCAAAAAGGTGGTGAAAAATGGCGGCACCTCTTATGGCATTATGCTCGAGAGCAGTCCCAATCCTAAAACAGATCCTTCTCAGGCTTACTCTAAAACCTACGATTTTAATCTGCACGAAAGTTATCCCGATAGGATGCCCGTTATTGCCCGCTTTGTGTTCGATCCTAAAAAGCAACAGCTTTACGAAGATGATGTGGTAAACGCGCAATTGATACCCATACCTTTCGATAAAAAGTTACTGACGCTCTTTAACAAAAAATAAATGAAAAGCATCAGTTATAAACAGGTGGCCTGGCTATTGTTTTTAGCCTACTTTTTTATGCTGATGATGCAGATTACTTTGCGCTACATTCCCTTTAGTAGCGAGGTTTCTTTTCTACAGATTAAACAGACAGAAGTATCAGGCATTAAAGCTTACCTGCCCATATTTTATGTGCATGTGTATAGTGCCATATTTGTATTGCTGGCCGGTTTTACCCAGTTTAATCACAAAATTTTAGCTCGATATCCCAAAATACACCGGTGGCTGGGCTATCTGTATGTTGGCTTTGTGCTTTTGTTGGCATCACCTTCAGGTATTTTTATCGGTTGGTTTGCAAACGGCGGCTTAATGGCCAAAACCTCGTTTATTATTCTGGGTATTTTATGGTTCTGGTTTACCTTAAAAGCACTTTTGTTAATCTTAGAACGAAAAATAGTTGGCCATAAAAAGTTTATGTACCGCAGTTTTGCCTTGGCAGCTTCGGCAATCACCTTAAGGTTGTGGAAAGTTATTTTGGTATATTTATTCCACCCGGCCCCAATGGATGTATACCAGATTATTGCCTGGCTGGGCTGGATACCCAATCTACTGATTGCCGAATGGCTGATTAAAAAGAAAATTGTTTGACCTATAAAAACAGATATCTAAAATGAAAAAAATCTTATTACTCGCTCTGATCCCTTTTTTGATGCTATCGTGCAGAGACACCAAGAAAACCGATACTGCAAAAATTACTGCTGTGGCCCAACAGGAAATACACCAAGAGCTTTATGGCTTTTGGGTCGGCGATTTTTATACAGCAGAACAGTTGGAGTACGATGGTGATATGCAGGATGCTTTTGAAAAACTGAATATCAATATCAAAAAAATCACGAAAGATACTGTAATTGCCCAAAGCGTAGTTTCAGGCAACAGCAGGCCATTATTGGGAAAATTATCCGAAGATGGCGGTAAAATTACCTTTGTTTTAGATGAACCTGGAACGGATAAATACGACGGAAAATTTGAAATCTCACTTGTAGGCGATACATTGATCGGTAAATGGAATGCCTATAAAAAAGGACTGAAATGGCCTGAAAAGGAGTTTAAACTGTTAAAAAAGACATTCGAATACAATGCAAGCCTGATGTTGCCAACTGAATCGAGTTATGTAGACTGGAGCGATCATAAAATGATAAAAAGAGTGGATACCGCAGAAGATGGAAAAATTGATACCCTGGAGGCAAATCCTTTTTACCGAAGTGCGTCTGATCAGATTTTTAAATTAAATGCCTCAACTACCACACTCAAAGAAGAAGATGTAAAGAATTTAAGGAAACTTGATCTCCAGATTATCAAAAATACCATTTTCGCCAGACATGGTTATGCGTTTAAAAAACAGACCTTTAGGAATTTTTTCGATCCTGTTGAATGGTATGTACCTGTTAAAAATAACGTTGACAATGATTTAACGGCAATAGAAAATAAAAATATCAAGTTGTTAGATCGTTTTACCAAATATGCCGAAGACAATTATGATGCTTTTGGCCGTTAATTTGTAAAGGATTAACCATGAAATTGAACAGGGAAAAAATATTGGGTTTCTTCAAAAAATCGGAGAGCAGGGCCTCGGTAATCTTAAATGATAAAACCAAGGCCGGTAATACGATAAAAGATGCCCTCGGAAAGGCGGTAACCAACAAAGGTGATCTGGAGGGTGTTTGGTCGAAATTGGTGTTGCTTTTTGCGGTATCCAAAGATTATGTAAATGGCGATTATACCGAAATTCCAAAAAGATCGATCATTGCTATTTTGGGCGGTTTAATCTATTTCTTATCGCCGGTTGATGTAATTCCTGATTTTGTGCCTGTTTTGGGCTTTATTGATGATATTTATATTTTAAACCTGGTGTATAGGCAAGTGGTTAAAGATCTCGAAAAATATAAAATCTGGAAAGATGCACAGGTAAAATTTATTGGCGATATAAATGGCTCAACAGCAACATAGTTTTTTCGATTGGGTAGAACGGCACCTTTTAACATGTCCGTTTAAGGCCCATTTTGGCTTTGATTGTCCGGGTTGCGGTTTGCAGCGCTCCATTTTAGCTTTATTAAGGGGCGATTTGATTCATTCATTTAAACTTTATCCGGCTACCATCCCACTGGTTTTTGTGATACTCTTTACCATTGTGCACTTAAAAGTAGATTTTAAGTTTGGTGCACAGTTAATTAAAATCACTTTCGCAGGTGTTGCAGTAATTATCTTAATCAGTTACATTTACAAAATATACAACCATCAATTGATCTAAATACAGCTATGTCAGAAGAACAGGAAAACCCCCAGGAAAATAAACCCATTGATCTTTCAAAGAATCAGAATCCGGAACCAGCACCTTTTCAGCCACTTGATCAGGGGCCTGCAACACCTCCGCCATTTCAACAACCGCCACCTTTTCAACAGCCGCCATTTGGCCAGTTTGGAGGAGGCTTCGGACAGCAGAGCTTACCAAACGCTACTGTAGTACTTGTGCTGGGCATTCTTTCCATTGCATTTTGTTGCTGCTATGGTGTTTTTGGTTTAATCCCTGCAATTATTGCATTGGTTTTAAGTAAGAAAGACAGAATTTTATACGCCACCAATCCCGCTCTTTATACTTTAAGCTCGTATAAAAACTTAAATGCGGGTAGGGTATGTGCAATTATCGGCTTAGTCTTAAATATTTTATCCCTGCTTTATTATATTTTCATTATTGTAATGTTTGGTATGGGCATGTTAAGCGATCCGCATAAAATGGAACAAATTTTAAAAGGCCTTCAATAAGGATGCTTCTTTTAATTTTACCTTAAAAATATAAATCGGGTGGTGCATGCCATCCGATTTTCTTATTTTTGTAACGTTCAAAATTGTAAATAAAAAAACTAAGATAATGTATCCAGAATATTTAGTAGAGCCAATGCGTAAGGAATTAACCAACGTTGGTTTCCAGGAATTAAAAAACGCAGCAGACGTAGATCAGGCCATTAAAGGCGAAGGTACGGTGTTGGTAGTGGTAAACTCTGTTTGCGGTTGCGCAGCAGCAAATGCACGTCCGGCGGCAAGAGCGGCGGCAGCACACGAAAAACACCCTGATAAATTGGTAACGGTTTTTGCAGGTATGGAAAAAGAAGCAGTAGATCAGGCCAGAAACTACATGATGCCTTTTCCTCCGTCATCGCCGGCAATGGCTTTGTTTAAAGATGGTAAATTGGTACACATGATCGAGCGTCACCAGATTGAAGGTCGTCCGGCACAAATGATTGCCGATAACCTGATTGGTGCCTTTGAGCAGTACTGCTAAAGATTGATTACACAGATTGAAGGATTGCACTGATAAGTGATTCTTAAATAATATGGAGATGGCGAATGGAAGCATTCGCCATTTTGCGTTTTATATAAGAATCATATGCGATTGAAGGGTCGCTGAGGAGCGTCATTGTGAGGCACGAAGCAATCCTAATGCGATCGCCAGGTATGAAATTGTAGAATCCCCAACCATAGCAGTAAGATTGCTTCGTCGTGCCTCCTCGCAATGACGGACTTTTTT
>NZ_DJDT01000200.1 GCF_002432345.1 Pedobacter sp. UBA5917 | reverse complement strand
TTTTAAAACCTGCGAGGTCTGGAGTAAATTAAGCTGCTACTTCTCTTAAATCGACTGCTACAACCCTCGAAACGCCCTGTTCTACCATCGTTACACCATAAATAATGTCGGTGCTGGCAATGGTACGTTTATTATGCGATACGATGATAAACTGCGACTGATCGGAGAATTTGCGGATAATATTATTGAATTTATCGATGTTGGTATCATCCAAAGGAGCATCAACCTCATCGAAAATACAGAAAGGAGCAGGTTTTAACAGGTATAACGAAAACAATAGGGCAGTGGCCGTTAAAGTTTTTTCACCACCAGATAACTGGTTGATGGATAGTGGTCTCTTGCCTTTCGGACGGGCTACAATATCGATATCAGCCTCTAAAGGATTAACGGTATCGGATAAAATCAGGTCGCAACTATCTTCCTCGTTAAATAAAGAACGGAAAACCACAATAAAATGTTCGCGGGCCTGGGTAAAGGCCTGCATAAATTTATCTTTTGCGGTATCGTCTATTTCTTTTATCGTTTGGATCAGATCGGTTTTGGCTGCATTAAGGTCTTTTTTCTGGTTCTGGATAAAAACATAACGTTCTTCCATTTCTTTAAAAGCCTCCATGGCCATAGAGTTGATAGCACCAAATTCGTCGAGCTGGCGCTTCATCTTTTCTACCTTCTGGCGGAGTTCAAACTCGCTTTCCAGCGCTTCTATTTCCTGATCAGTTTCTAAAAGATCGTTAATGTCTATATTAAATTCTACGGCTAAACGTTCTTTTAAAGCATTTAAGTCAATTTTTAAGGCATTCTTTTTGTCCTTGATCTCGGTTAAAAGAAAATCGGTTTCTTCTCGGTTTTTACGGATATTAGTCAGGTCGTTTTCAACCTCATTGATGCTTCCCTTGCTTGCAAAATAGGCCTGTTCTGCTTCTGCAAGTCCTTTTTCCATCTCCTCACGTTGTTGATACATTTCTAAAAGCGTATCATCATTCAGGTCGGTATGCTGTAAAGTTGCGGTAATCTGGGTTAAAGCTTCCTGTAATTCTTTATCGTTTTGGGCAATACGTTTGTTTAAAGCTTCTTCCTGTACAAAACGGTAGTCCAGGTCTTTTTCCAGACTGGATAATTTATTCTGTTGCTGGTGAAAACGGATATTATCCTGATTGTATTTACCTGCGCTTTCGTTTACCTGGTCGGCAATTTCCTGATAATTAAGTTGTTGCTCCTGTAAATTAACATGCGCCTCCTGCTGGTCCTTTTGCAATTGAACCAGTGCCGGTAGTTTTTCTGATAAAGCTTTTTCTATCGATACGATTTTCTGCGCAATATCTGTTTTGCGGTTCTCGCTGGTGGTAATAAATTCCTGGTATTGATCGCGGCGCGTTTGTACAGAAATGTGTTCGTTATTTAAACGGTTCATTTCCTGCTGCAGACTATTGATCTGATTGATTTTTGAAGCCTCTTTGAGGTCGAAAATGTTATCTGTTTCAGCTTTTATAGCAGCATTATACTGATTGATCAGCGATTCTGAGGCTTTAATTTCCTTAGCCAGATTTTCTAAATTCTTGGCGCGACCGATCCTTTTACCTTCAAACAAACCTACCGAGCCACCGGCCAAAGTAAATTTGGTCTGCGCATATTTTCCGTTTTTGGCCAATATGGTTAAACTGTCGGTTGGTGTTTCTTTAAAAAGATTTTCCTGTTCGGCTACAGCTATATATACATTTTGCAACAACAAATTACAAAGATGCTGGTATTTTTTATCAACTTCAATTACCGAT
This sequence comes from Pedobacter sp. UBA5917, assembly GCF_002432345.1. Taxonomy (GTDB): domain Bacteria; phylum Bacteroidota; class Bacteroidia; order Sphingobacteriales; family Sphingobacteriaceae; genus Pedobacter. The sequence goes on along the minus strand of NZ_DJDT01000200.1, from coordinate 12,364 downwards.
AAAGCAGAAACCAGACCTTCGTGGGTACCAATAGCCGGATTTTTATCGGGAACATTTTCTAAAATAAAAAAGTTTGCCCTTCCACGGCTGGCATCGGTTAACAGGTTAATGGCCTGAACAGCATCAGTATATTTGTCTACCACATAATGGTTCATTACCGGTTCGAGGTAGTTCTCTATCGCAATGCGGTAATCTTCGTTACAGAATAAAATATCAGAAAGGAGCAGGGCGCTTTTTGCAAAAGCATTGTTTTTCTTTAAAAAACGGATGGATTCAGGAAAACCTTCCAAGCTATCAACCAACGATTTAGTGAGGTTATATTCGTTCTGCTTGGCGTCTTTTTTACGGTTTTCGGCCGTTAATTTTTCTTTGTTCGAACTTAAATTGATCTCTGATGCAGCCAGTTTTTCTTTTAAAACTTCTTCAGCTTCTGTCAGGTTTTTAATGTGTGCCTGTTTTTCGCGTACCTGGATATCAAGTTCGGCCAAAGCATGGTCAAAAGCCTTTAATTCCAATGTTTTGGTTTCGGTATCGTCGACATTGCGGTTGGTTTCCTGTACCAGCGCATCTTTCTGGATATTGAGGATATCGATTTCCTTTTGCGATTGGTAAACTGTGTTCTGCAGTTCGTTAACCGATTTAATCAGGTTATCGATCCTGTTTTTTTCGGTCTGCTGTTGTTCGCGTAGGGTATCAAGCGTAGATTTAAGGAGTTTTAAATCAGATTCTAAACGGTTAAAAACCTCTGTTTCTGTTACAACTTCTTCATTTAAACGTTTGATGTTGTATTTGATGTGGTTAACCTGGTTTTTATCTTTTTCAAGTTCACCGGATAAACGCGTTTCTTTTTCCTGAAGGAAACGCATCTGCTCATTTTTTACTTTCTTCTCGCTTTCGTAGGCACGGATTTTGGAAACCAGTTCATTAGTCGCTTTTTGCTGTACCGAAAGATTTTTCTCCTGGTTAATACTACCGAGTTTAAGCTTTTGCAGTTCAACTTCTCCGGTATCTATTTTAGCACTAAGTTCGGTACGGTTTACCTGCTGGTTTTGTTCCTGAGTTTCTAAAGCAGTTAAATCGGTGCGGAAAAAGGCAATGCGGTGCGTAGCCAGCTGAACGCTCAACTCGCGGTACTGTTCTTTTAATTTATAATAACGTTCTGCTTTACGCGCCTGGCTTTCTAAGGTTTTTAAATTCTTTTCGATCTCGAAAAGTAAATCTTCAACACGTTCTAAATCGGCTTCTGTGTCTTTTAATTTACTGAATGTCTGCTTTTTACGAAGTTTGTATTTTGAAATTCCAGATGCCTCTTCAAATAATCCACGTCGGCTATGTTCTTTGTTGGTGATGATCTCATCAACCATTTTCAGCTCGATGATCGAATAACTATCTGATCCGATACCGGTATCCAAAAACAGGTCGGTAATATCTTTTAACCTGCACTGAACATCGTTTAAGCGGTATTCGCTATCACCATTTCTGTAAAGTTTGCGCGTTACCGTTACCTGCGAATATGCGGTAGGTAGGATGTTTTTGGTATTATCAAAGCTCAGCGAAACCTCGGCCAATTGTGCCTGTTTACGGTTTTTGGTTCCGTTGAAAATGATGTTCTCCATCTTTTCCGAACGCAGTGCTTTGGTACTCTGCTCGCCCAGAACCCATCGCATGGCATCGATTACATTGGATTTTCCACAACCGTTAGGGCCAACAATAGCAGTAACACCCTCATTAAAATTGATGGTCACTTTATCGCCAAAGCTCTTAAAACCTTTAATTTCTAACTTAGTAAGTTGCATGGTTTATAATCGGGAAATCCGACCCCAATATTAAGGATAATTTTGGGGTTTTTCAAGGTAACAATTTTAAATTTTGTGGGTTTACTTGTTGTTTAAGATGAAAAATCAGATCTTATCGGTTAAATTATGGATATCGAATCTTTTTATACGGGCTTCCGTACGGCACAGGGAGATAAAATTTATCTTGGAGATAGGTTAAGGGGTAAATTTTTTTATAAAATGCATGTTCAGTACGAAATTGAAACCCAGTCTTTTGTGCTGGTATCGCTGAATCCTGAATCGCCTTACCGAAATATCTTCTATCGGATCTTGAAAAAATTGAGGGACTGAGCATTGTTGGTAACCAGCTGTTTTTTAAGGAGCCTAAAGTTGGGGATAAAGTGAAGATTACGGTTGATAACAAGGGTGGTTTTTTTCCGTTTGGAAGCCTGGTTGAGATTATCAAGGTTATGGATGAATGGAATGTAGTGGTTAGATCGTCTGAAAGTGACAATACTGTTATGCTCAGAGCGGGCGAATTTATTGAAGACCGGTCTGCTTATTAGGTGGCGGAAGTTTTTAGCTGTTTCTATCATTTGACCGTTAAGAATTTAAGATTTTGTGGTTAGCTTTTAAGGAGTGGAATTGATTATTCATCTATCTTTCATTTTCCATTCTTTTGACCATTAAGAAGTTAAGAGCATTAAGGCGAATGGTATTGATTATTGCGAAATGATTATTAATTAGCAATTGTTCTAGACTTTGACAATCTTAAAGGCGTAATGGCTAAAGATTGTCAAAGTAAGTATGGCATAATAATGTTGTTTGAGAAAAAGATCCTGAACAGGTTCGGGAAGACGGATTCTCTTTAAATTGCTTGGTATTGGTAATCGCAAATTGATTATTATTAGCTATTGATTAAAGAAGCAAAATTCACCACCTTCAATTGTTCGAAATAAGGCCTAAAATGAATTGTAGATCGAATTTTTCTTACGCTATGATGCTGAAATTCAGAAAATTAATCCAATTTTGTAAATGACTTTCGATCAGAATTATCTATCTTCAAAAGCATTTAATCTAAAATAATCAACTATGAAACGCAGAAAATTTCTCCAATCTTCACTTACAGTTGCAGCGGTTGCTGCCGTACCCATCGTCCCCGCAATGGCTGGCGACAAATTGCCGGCACCACAGAAAGAAATATACGAATGGCGCGAATATGAAATGCGCTTTGGTTCAGATCAGGCACAGCTCGAAAATTACTTTAAAACGGCACTTATTCCGGCATTGAATAAATATGGGGTGGCAACAGTTGGTGTTTTTAAAGAATGGAGCCCTTCAGAACCCGCTAAATTTTATTTGCTTACACCTTACCAATCTTTGGATGACTATCTTTCAGTAGCAATAAAAGTAAAAGCAGACGCAGATTATATTAAAAATAGTGCAGCCTATAATAGTATACCCGCTGATAAAGCAGTATATAGTCGCTTTACTTCTTCTTTGATGCTTGCTTTTGATGGTTGGCCTAAAATTGTTGTTCCATCAAAAGAGTCCCGCCTGTTTGAATTAAGAACATATGAAGGATATAGTGAAGATGCGGTAAGAAGGAAAATTAAAATGTTCCATGATGGAGAGTTCGCTATTTTTAAGCGGGCAAAATTGAACCCGGTATTCTGCGGCGAAGTAGTTGCTGGCGATAAATTACCCCGGCTTACTTATATGGTTACATGCAACAATATGGAAGAGCGTAACAAAGGATGGGCTGCTTTTGTAGCTGATCCTGACTGGAAAAAACTGGTGTCGGATGCTCAGTATGCGAATACGATTTCTAAAATCAGCAATACTTTTTTGGTTCCTACAACCTATTCGCAGGTATAAGCGGAATATTAATTAAATGTGCTTTAAAAGGGCTAAGTAAAAAAGGGTGTGTCTGATCTTATCGGACACACTCTTTTATTTTTCTGCTAATCCTTAAATTAAGGAGAATTATTTTACAATCATCAATTTGGCAAATTTAAGCAGTAACTGTTTGTTGCCCAATCCCTGAAAAAATACTGTTGCTTTTACATCAGGTAAGTTTCCTTCAAGACTGATGATTTTTCCAAAGCCGAATTTTTCGTGTTCCACTTCCATGCCACCCTGAAATTCGTGTGGTTGTGATGGGGTAAAACCTGGTGTTGGAATATGGGCTTTTGCCAATAAGGTTGTGGTTTTCGGTCGTGCCGGTGGGGCAGAGGCCGTTGCGCCTGCAGCAGGTTTTGGTTTGCTGAAAAAATCGCGCGGCTGTGAGGTCCATGTTTTGCGCTCATCATCAAAATTACCGTCAAACGAATTCGATTTGGCAGGTTTAACATCCAGTTCTAAAAACCGAGGGTTAATTTCGTTGATGAAACGGCTTGGTTCACAATTGGTTAATGTTCCCCAACGGTAACGCGAAGTAGCATAGGTAATGGTGAGTTTAATCTCCGCACGGGTAATGGCCACATAGAACAAACGGCGTTCCTCTTCGAGGTCAGACCGTGAGTTTACCGACATTTGCGAAGGGAAAAGATTCTCTTCCAAACCAACAATAAACACATTTTTAAACTCCAAACCTTTGGCAGAGTGGATCGTCATTAATGAAACCGTATCCTTGTTTTTGTCTCCGTCTTTATCATCGTTGGTTAAAAGGGCAACATCCTGCATAAAAATATCAAGGCCTTTTTCCTCTATATCTTCACGCTCGGCAAATTCCTTAATACCGTTTAATAACTCCTGGATATTCTCGTAACGTGCGCGCCCTTCAACGCTATCATCCGTATATAGTTCTTTTAAAATGCCGGTATGCTGTGCGATAAACAGGGCCGAATCGTAGGCGTCGAGCTTTTTTGCCTCAGCCTGAAAACTCTGTACCATCATGGCAAAATCGTTCAGCTGATTGGCCAAACGGCCATCAACATACTCATGTGGATTCGAAATTACATCCCACATGGTTTTTCCGTGCTGATCTGCTGCAACGATAATTTTATCGATTGATGTATCGCCAATTCCACGTTTTGGGTAATTGATTACACGTTTAATGGCCTCTTCGTCTTTCGGGTTAAAGGTTAAACGGAAATAGGCAATTAAATCTTTAATCTCTTTACGTTGATAGAATGATGTACCACCGTAAATTTTATAAGGGATGTTCAGCTTGCGCAAACCTTCCTCCATTGCACGGCTCTGTGCATTGGTACGGTAAAGAATGGCAAAATCGTGGTAAGTATAACCTTTTAAACTACGCTCCTGGATGATGGATTCGGCAACCAGTTTACCTTCTTCGTTATCGGTAAAAGCACGCGAAACCTTGATTCTGTCGCCAGGATCATTTTCTGAAAATACATTTTTTTCCAGCTGGTTTTTGTTGTTGGCAATAATACTACTGGCTGCATCAACAATATTTTGGGTAGAACGGTAATTCTGTTCTAATTTATAAACCTTTAAATCAGGATAATCGCGTTCAAAATTTAAAATGTTCTGGATATTTGCACCACGGAAAGCATAAATACTCTGTGCATCATCGCCCACCACACAGATGTTCTGATAAGCGGCAGCCAGTTTTTTTACAATGGTATACTGCGAAAAGTTGGTATCCTGGTACTCATCCACCATCAGGTACCTGAATTTCTGCTGGTATTTATTTAAAACTTCAGGATGCTCTTTTAACAGGATGTTGGTTTTGAACAATAAATCGTCGAAATCCATTGCGCCGGCCCTAAAGCAGCGTTTGGCATACTGTTCGTAAATCTGTCCGATAAGCGGACGTTTATTTTGGATATCTTCTGCCTGGATCTGATCATTTGCCTGGTATTCGCCCCATGAAATCAGGTTGTTTTTTGCTGATGAAATTCTGCCAAAAACAAAGTTTACCGCATAAAGCTTATCATCAAGCTGCATTTCCTTCAAAATGGCACGTAATACACTTTTACTATCGTCGGTATCGTAAATGGTAAAATTGTTCGGATAGCCTATTTTTTCGGCCTCAACACGTAAGATTTTCGCAAAAACGGAGTGGAAAGTACCCATCCAGATGTTTTTGGCTTCTGCACCAACTACTTTACTGATACGCTCGCGCATATCCTTACTCGCTTTGTTGGTAAAGGTTAAAACCAGGATATTGAATGGATCGGTTCCGGTTTGGATAAGGTGGGCAACACGGAAGGTAATTACCCTGGTTTTGCCCGAACCGGCACCCGCAACAATCATTACCGGTCCTTTTGTGTTTTCTACTGCTGCTCTTTGTTGTGGGTTTAATCCTTCTAAATAATCCAAATCGGCTCCTGTTTTTTTGAGGTTCAAAAATAACAATTATTGGGGCTTTTTGCCAAAGGTGTTGGTAATTATTCGTAGTCGTCATTCTGAACTTGTTTCAGAATCTATTTTGATACCATTTTTTGTGCGTAAGCTTATTTTCCGTGTAAATAAGTTATGGTTCGTGGCGATGCGAACCATGGCGGGGGAGACGCTAACCATGGCAATAGAAGATTTTTAGGAAAGCTACACCTGTATTTCATTTTATCGTTACTCCTTTGCTTTGCTCATACGCCTGCAGGCCTTTCGCGCCAGGCCGGTATCCGCTACGCCAAGGTTTATTTAAATTGGAATTGTGCTGCTATTGATGGTTTAAAAATTAGAATAATAGTTAATGGAGACACAAACCATAGGCATTTTTGTCTTAAATAAATGTAACAGGCTGTCAGAATTACACGCTGATGGTTTAGGTATAGAATTTGATATAGTCTGCAAATGGAAGAGAAAAGATTAAATAAGGATATTGAGCTTACTGATATCCCAGATGGGGATAACAAAGATATTTATGTTAACTTAAAAGAGAAATTGGAAAGTGTTGAACATTTTCCAGGTGTTTACAATTTTAAATTTATCATCACAGGCGGCTTAGATAAAATACAGGATTTACGTGCCATTTTACCTAATGATGAGTTTACTGAGCAAGCATCAAAAACAGGGAAATATGTTTCAATTACGGTAAAAAAGCAGGTGCAAAATGCTGATGAAGTGATTGCTGTTTATAAGCAGGCAGGAAACATCAAAGGGATTATGATGCTTTAGGTATAGCTCGCATAAAATAATTTTGAAAATTTAATGGTGTGGTCTGTGTGGGATGGCCTGCAGACCACATACCCGAAGCCAGTTAGGTTTCTACTACTATTTATGAGAAAATCCACGGTTTCAAAATTTGTGTCGAAATATGCCTCTTGGAGGCATAAAACACATCATTCGTATAATTTTACCCTCTATCTTTCCCCTAAAAAACCTTCAACCTTACTACATCCAATCTTCATGTTTGCTCTCTATCTGGTACAACCAGTAATTTACAAGTTTTTTAATTTCTGTGTAGTTGCCATATTTAAAATGGATCTGCCCGGCCGCGGTATGCAGAGAAAGGTGGCCCACATCAACACCTTTGTGCCATGGATATTGGAAAGTGGTAATCGCCTGGATTTTATTCGGGTTGATAATTTCATTCGAAATATCCCAGATGCCACTTTTTTTGATGATAAAGTCCTGGTTTACCGAAATACGGTGCCTTCTGTAACTGATATAAATCATGATTACCCCAATTAAAAAATAGGGGATGGCAATACCGGTAAAAGGCTTTAATTCAGGGATATTGAAAGCAAAAATCAAAAAAATGGCAACGGGTAAAACCAGTTTAAAGAATATAGGCAGGTTTAAAAAACGCCAGTCGGGGATAAAGCTTTTGCCTTTTAAGGGTTTATCGCCCAATATCATTTTAAGCAGCTTATCACGTTCTGCAGGGTTACAGCCCGGGATTTCCAAAGTATTGCCCTGCATTTCGTGTCCCTTTTTGCTTTGTCCAAAATGAGCCTGTTTTAAGCTTATGTTTAACATGTTCAGCTTCTTTTGGAAGTAATTCTGACTGTATTTGGTAATCTGGACTTTATTTGGACTCAATAATGTATTTTTCTTAGCAATTAAACCCGAAGAAAGCAATAAGGCATTCTTATGCTCACTAATTTCGAGTTCGAAATACTTATAAAAGGTTCTAACGAGGTTAATTAACAGTAAAACAACTAAAAGGCATGCAATTAATATAAAAACCGTAACAATGGTAAGCATACCGGTTACCGTACTTTGAATTTCATCTTTGTTAATTTTAAAAGCATCAAGCAATTGCCTGCCTTCATAAATTACCGTGTAAAAAAATGCAGCCAGTAAGGCTAAACTTTGCCCATAATTAGAGGTTAATCCAACTTTAAATAAAGTCCGGTTGCTTATTCTTAAAAATGGAGCTTCCTCAGTTGCATAATTTTCTTGTTCAATCTCCGATTCTGCTTTAACCTCGGTTTTTCTGTTTAATAGGTGTTCTTTAAGGTTATAAGCGGAGGTTTCGTCAATTGCCTTTATGCTTAGCTCTTCACCATGCGCACCTGCTGTATCGATTTTTAAACCATAAACACCGATAATTTTTTGCAGGATATTCTGGTTGATATTAACCTGCTGGATTTTATCGAGTTGGATGATCACCTGATCGCGGTTGAATATCCCCTTATTTACCACAAATTCCTGCTTTTCTTTATCCAGGAAGAATGTAAATTTCAGATACCATAAATAAGCAAATATAAAACTGAATATGATGATGGCAGCTATACCCAATATAAGGTAGGTAAAAGATGTGCTCGACATTTTTACAAAGGCGATTACAAATAGGAAAAATGTAGCCCGGCCAATTTTTAACATGGTGTGGGCACCCATTATGATGATTCCAAAAGCCGATTCGCGCTGTGGTTTACTAAAATCGTTATCCATTATACTTCAGTTTCGGTTGCTGGATTTTCGAGCAGATCCAGTTTTTTAAGCAACAGATCCCTGATGCTTTTTGCTTCATCAATGGCAATCCCCGATATATGGATATGTCCGGTTTGTCCGCCTGCGGTGAATACCTGTAGCGAGCCCAATTTGAATATTCTCGAAAAAATCCCCTCATTCAATTCAATATGCTGTATCCTGTTTAAAGGCACAATAGTGGTCGATTCGGCAATAATCCCGCTTTTATAGATCACATCATGTGTACGTACCGCATAACCACGCTTTTTAAAACTTAAGCGGAAAAGCAAAAAGAAAATGACGGCCAGGATGAAATAAAGCGGAACGATCCAAACAGCATTTGGTCTTATTTCGTTAACAAAAAATAAAATTGAGCCGGTACCGATGCCAAGTACCACGAAAAAGATAATCAGGTTGATGCAGATGATTTTCCAATAGCTGGGATGTGGTTGTTTCAACGGGATTTCTTCGTATTGTGGAAGATGATCGAGATCAATGGTTTCGTTGGTGAAAAAAGTATCGGATGACATAATCGAAGATATTAAACGTATTAATCAAATATCTGACTAATATTTAATGCTTTTGTTACCTCGATACAATAAACTTTTTGGTCGTGTTGTACTGACCGGAGTCGGAAGAAACTTTAAAAAAATAAATGCCGGGTACAAAGGCAGAGGTGTTGATCTCGAGGGTATGTTTTCCCGTATTCAGGTATTCGTTTACCACGGTTTTAACCAACCGGCCCATTAAATCGTAAATCTGGATGTTGATTTTATCCGTTTCGGGCAAAACCACATCAATAAACGTTTGCATGGCAGCTGGGTTGGGATAATTTTGGGTAACGGTAAACTTCAGGAATTTATCAAAGATAGCTTTGTTGATCGCATCAAAAATTACATAGCTCACTAATCTGTAGCCACGCGCATTCGGATGGTATGGATCTTGATATAAGCTAAAATCGCGTCTCATCGCTGCATTTACGTCGGCCAGGTATATTTTGTATTCTGCAGCCAGTTTTCTGTATTCTGCATTAATGTTTCTGATATTGGTATTTACTGGGATTAAATTTTTATTGGTTCTGTCATCAACAAATTGGAGTGTACATAAAATCGGAACCAATTTCTGCTTTAAACTTGCAGTGATAAATACACGCATATTAGCAACTGTTTCAGCTACGCTGCCTTTGCCGGTTGTAATGGCTATGGCATCGTTAACGCCCATATCAATTACGATAAAGCCGGTTCTACCAACAATCGCGTTATCAATACGCAATAGACCCTGAAAAGTAGTTTGCCCGCTGATACCATGATTGGTTATGTCGACTATTTTATTGGTATAACAGTTTAAAAAGTTGTTTTGGAGCAAAGGTTGGAAACTTAAACCCTTAACTCCCTCTACTGTGCTGGCCCCAAAAGTTACGATATTTATGCTGTCTTTGGCGTAGTATTGCGCTGCATCAGGACAGCTTACACGTGTAGGATTTTGAGCCTGTGCAAAAGAAGAGTTGCGGGCAAAAAGAAGCAGCAGCAGAGATAAAAATACTTTTGCGCTAAACTTCATTGTTAAAATTCTTTCTTACAGGATTTAAGGATATCTGTTAATGGCGCAATTTACAAAAAAGTAAACATAATTAACGATGCAATTTCTTTTTTACAAACAGTAAACCATTTTTTTGTAGATGTTGGAAGACGTGTTTTAAAATTTTGAAGTTTTGTATGTTATTAAACGGTTAAAAAAATAATTTGCAGCGCAAACGAGCTGATACTAAATAAGATTTTACATTTATGCAAGCATAATTAAAGCTTCCTTACTGTGTCGTTTATTTGGTAAAGCCTATATTTGTCCAAATTCATTTTGTTATGCAAGAGATTAAAAATTATGTAGAAACGCACAAACAACGTTTTTTAGATGAGTTGTTCGAATTATTGCGTTTTCCATCGGTTAGTGCTGATCCTAAATTTAAAGGCGATGTATTAAAAACAGCAGATTATGTTGCCCAGAAATTAAAAGATGCAGGTGCTGATAATGTCGAAATCTGCCAAACGGCCGGTTATCCGATTGTTTACGGTGAAAAAATTATTGATGCTTCGTTACCTACAGTACTCATATATGGCCATTACGATGTTCAGCCTGCTGATCCATTGGAGCTTTGGCATACACCGCCTTTCGAACCTACGGTACGTGATGGCAAAATTTATGCCCGCGGTGCCTGCGATGATAAAGGACAGTTTTACATGCATGTAAAAGCTTTTGAATTAATGATGGAGACCAATACCCTGGCCTGTAACGTTAAATTCATGATCGAAGGCGAAGAGGAGGTAGGTTCTGCAAACCTTGGAATCTTCGTGAAAGATAATGCAGAACGCTTAAAAGCAGATGTAGTACTAATTTCTGATACTTCGATGATCAGCATGGAACATCCATCCATCGAAACCGGTTTGCGCGGTTTAGCTTATATGGAAGTAGAAGTGGTAGGCCCTAACCGCGATCTTCACTCAGGTGTTTATGGTGGTGCCGTAGCAAATCCGGCTACTATTTTATGCAAAATGATTGCTTCATTACACGATGAAAATAACCACATCACGATTCCTGCCTTTTATGATAAAGTGGTAGAATTAACCGATGAGGAGAAAAAAGCATTAAATTCTGCACCTTACGATGAAGAAGAATATAAAAAAGACCTTGATATTGAACAAGTTTGGGGCGAAAAAGGTTATTCTACTTTAGAGCGTACCGGTACACGACCTACTTTGGAGGTTAACGGCATCTGGAGCGGTTACATTGGCGAAGGCGCAAAAACCGTATTGCCAAGTAAAGCCAATGCCAAAATTTCGATGCGTTTGGTTCCCCACCAGAGCTCAGAAGAAATTGCGGAGATTTTTACCAAACATTTCGAAAGCATTGCCCCTAAAAATGTTAAGGTTAAAGTTACCCCTCACCATGGCGGCGAACCGGTGGTAACGCCAACCGATAGCATAGCTTACCAGGCTGCTGAAAAAGCAATTGAAGATAGTTTCGGCAAAACGGCAATCCCTACACGTGGTGGTGGCAGTATTCCGATTGTGGCTTTGTTCGAAGATGTATTGGGTATTAAAACCGTGCTTTTTGGTTTCGGTTTGGATAGCGATGCATTGCACTCGCCAAACGAGAAATACGATATTTACAATTACTATAAAGGCATTGAAACTTTGCCTTTATTCCACAAATATTTCGCTGAATTGAGCAAATAGTATAACAAGACGTCATTATAAATTTACCGTCATTTCGAGCGGAGCGTAGTTGAGAAATCTGTCTCTAGATAGATCTCTCCATTTCACTGCGTTTCAGTCGAGATGACGGTTTTTTTTGGGGGAAATGAAAGGTCTGTATTTCATAGGTGCTTTTGTCCCGCTATCGCTAGTAGTCCTCGTTTCGCTGCGCTTCACTGTGGGCTACTTAGCTCTATCGGGTTTATTAACAAAGGTCTGTTCCCATGCCTGAGCTAAAAAAAACTGGATATCACAACAGGCCCTGCCACCTAAACCCCCGCCTGTACGGGCAGGCGACCGAAGTGTAAAACCCACAGCACGAGGCACGAGGGCGAGGATTTGAAACAAAGGGCGGGAGTGATGAAACGGAAAAGCACTGAAGCTGCTTTCCAAGAAAAATGCAAACAATAATTTTTTGTTTACCATGACAATTAATTATCTAATAAATGCTTTTAATGTTTGGCAATAAATCTCTCCACTTCGCGATGCTACGGTCGTATTCTAGGTTCATCA
>NZ_DJDT01000309.1 GCF_002432345.1 Pedobacter sp. UBA5917 | reverse complement strand
TTAACCAATTTAAACAATTAACCCTCTTCAACAGTTTTCAGTTCGCAATTTGCAGTAGCAATAGAGCCATCAAACAATTTAGCAATTGCACGATATAGCAATCGCTCGAAACAGTTAACCAATTAACCTAAGGCATCTGAAATAGTTTTAGTAATTTGGCGTTATGATTAACATGAAAAACACACTAATGATTTGCCTGCTTACCTTTACCATGTTCGGTTGCGGCATTAACAGACAGGCGCAACAAATAAAGGCGCTTGAAGATTGCACCTATAAAATTACAAGCGTACAAAATATATCCATCGCAGGTACCGATGTTAAAAAATTAATGGATCAGCAGAGTTTTAGCCTCACCAGTTTACCGGGTGTGGCTTTGGGTTTATTAAGGAAAGATATTCCGTTAAGTGCCAACCTGAATTTAGAAATCACCAATCCATCAAACAATTTGGCTGCCATTAATCAGTTCGAATATAAAATATTGGTAAACAACACCGATTTGGCAGAGGGTACCGTTAACCAGAATGTGAGCATTGCACAAGGGCAGAAAGTTACCGTTCCGGTGCAGTTGGTAAGCAACATTTACGGACTGGTATCAAACGGCAATGTTTTTAACGATATTATCAAAGCCGCTCAAAAAGGCGCCAATTCCAAAGATGAAAAACTGGGCTTATTAACCATTAAAATAAAACCAACCTTTATGCTGGGCAATACACCGGTAAAATACCCAGGTTACATTACCATTAATAAAGACATTAGCAGTAAAATTTTATTGTAAGAAATAGCATCGGATATAGCAAAGGAGTCAAGTTTTAAACTTGCTGTCGTCACCCTGAATTTATTTCAGGGTCTATCTCTAATAGAAAACCCCATAAAAAAGCCCGATCAGCATTAACTGCTAACCGGGCTTCCTGTTTAGGATAAAATCCTTATTTTTTATGGGGTGTCATCACCATTCCTTTAAAACCATTCGGATCCAAACGTTCATCCACCACTTTAATTTCTTCGGTTGATAATTTTGCGCCGGTAGAAACCGTTGAGGTGCTCAAACTTGATGTTTTCGCTGCAGGTATTACAAAAGTACCTGTTTTGGCATAAGCCAAAGCATAGGCCAATAAAGTTTCCGTTTCATCTCCAAAAGCTTTTGTCAAATCTTCAGTCGATGATTTATCCACTGCTAAACCCGAATAATAACCACCAACCCCGTTCTGGTTTTTCGTTTCAAATTCAGGGATGTACATATCCAGCTTATCAATCCTAACCGGGAAAAAACCAACAGGTTTGCCATAAGTTGTACTACCGATCAGTTTTACCTCCATTACCGGTTTTAAGCTGTTAATGGTAAGCTCGCTTGCCGAGGCTGTAGATCCTGTAACCAGAAAGTAAATCCTGTTTAGCGCCAGCGAACCTGATTTTGCAAATTTTTCAATATTATCAGCCGCAGTTGGCGAATAATTCAAATCGGCATAGGTGGCGTATTTCCCATTCACGCCCGTTGTAAAAGTCTGCAGTTTCCCTGCATCATCCAATAATGGCTGGTGGGCCAGTATAGATGCCTTCCGCTGTGCACTGGTGATCGATTGCAGGTAACTGTTATAATAAGAGGTAAACATGGTATTACCCGTTTGCGAAGCCGGCGCAGCCAGATTGATAATCTGCGTTGCAGTAGATACATAACCACCACCATTATAGCGCAAATCTACCACCAGTTCGCTTACACCCTGAGTGGCGAAATTAGAGAAAGCGGCATTTAATGCTGCAGACGCATTATTGGTAAAACTGTTAAAAACGATGTAACCGACTTTTTTGGTATCAACTGTATAAACATTGGTAAAAAGGATAGGATTAACAGTATAAACCGTACTGATTACAACAGCCGTTTTCGGATTGCCGCTGATATCGTTAAATGCCAAAGTTACACTCGGGTTGCTTCCAAAAATGGCACTGTTCAAAAAATCGATATTGGTATTGTTGTAAGTTAAATTCGTTCTTCCGTTTACAGCGGTTATCTTACAGCCACGCGTTAAGCCCTGCTGTGCTGCCGGCGAATTGGGATATACATATTTTACCCTTAAATCTGTTACGGTATTATAACCCACCGAAAAACCATAATCGTTGGCCGAGCCGTTAACATCGGCTTTTAATGCACCTGTTTTACCCGAAGTTGCAGCAGTATAATCAAAAAACGAGTATTTGGGTTCGGTAGAATTACTTACATATTCGTAAGGTTTGCCTGTTAAGGGATCAGCAGAATACTGTGTCATGGCATAAAGCTCTGCCTCGTTCGAACTAAAGCTACGTGGTTTAAATACATCATAGCTTGGTAAAGACGTATTCCAATAGTATAATTCTTTGCCATATAAAAAGATCGAATCTTTAGTCAGCTCGTCGCGGGTTCCGGAAGGCGTTGGTGTAGTTGGCGTAACCGGCTCCTCAGGTGTAATACTGCTTTTTTTACAGGCAGCGGCCATCGCCAAAATGATAGCACCCAGCACAATCAGGTGGGTAAATCTGTTATTTCTCATAGGTTTATTTGTAGCATTATAATGTATATATACGTGCTGGTTAAGCTTTAAGTTGTGCAGATATAAAATTTATCCTGCAACTAAATAAATTTAGGTTAAAATATTGTATAAATGAACATAAGTACCGTCGAACCAGGTAAATCTACCGATTAAAATTATTTTATCATTAGATGATAATGTTAAAAAAACAAAAATAAATCAGTCCTTGCCACCCCCATAAATTGTCGCCTTTGCACCGCTTTGCATAACGCCATATTTTGGAAATTTGTATAAGCTTGATGAAAACTCAATAATAACCCTATAAAAACAAAAAACTATGGAAAAGATTGAATTTAAGACCAGCATTAATGCCCCTGCCGGAAAAGTATGGGATGTGCTTTTCGGTGTAAAAACCTACCCGCAATGGACGGCCGTTTTTGCCGAAGGATCGTGTGTAGAAACCGATTGGAAAAAAGGCAGTAAGGCCCTTTTCCTCGATGCCAAAGGTGATGGAATGGTTGCGGTGATCCGCGAAAACATTCCCAATCAATATATGTCTATCAAACATGTTGGCGAGATCAAAGATGGCAGGGAAGAACTGCAGGATTGGGGCGAATCGCTCGAAAACTATACGCTGAGCGAAAAAGACGGCAAAACAGAACTGTTGATCGATATGGGAATTACCAAAGAATGGCTAGATTATTTCGAAAAAACATGGCCCAAAGCTCTGGATAAAGTAAAAGAGATAGCCGAAAAACAGCACAATCATATCGAAACATAAAAAAGAAGCCTTATAGAGCGGTTGAAGAAACTCAGATGACTTAGGTGGTAAAAAAAGAAAACCGCTACAATTAACCTGCCTACTTAAATGTTAAAGAATTTCGATAAAACCAAAAAAGCCCTTCATTTCTGAAGGGCTTCTGGAAGTGGTGCCACCTGGATT
>NZ_DJDT01000141.1 GCF_002432345.1 Pedobacter sp. UBA5917 | reverse complement strand
TAGCGAGACGCTACGACTAGAGACGTTCTTTTTATTCCAAAACCGCTACACGGTCGCTCCTATCCGTATCCAACAAATACCCATAAGGATCAACAGCTACCGTTTTTGGTTTACGATCAACAATTATTGAAATTTTGGTTCTGTTCTGTTTAATGTGATATTTGCCAATACAAAAAGGTTTCGTTTTTGCATTCCATTCCCTTTCCAACTGGTTAAAACAGGCCAAATCTATTTCGAGATCAGGCAGTTGTTTATTGCCATCACTTAATCTTTCGGCAGATATTTCTACATCAATTTTATATTGACCATTTTTCAAGGCTTTACAGGCAAGTACTTTGATCCCTAAATCGTAAGTAACTACCTGATTAAAACAATCGTTTATAAAATCTTTTTGCTTTGGCGAAGCCTGATTTAATAGCACGTTTACAAAATCATTGGCTGTAGCTTTTGGTTTTGGGTATCCATGATCTACTATAAGTTGTTGCAATACTGCATTAAACTGCCTCTCGCCCATCAACTCTTTTATTGCGTACATCATCAGGCCACCTTTTTGGTAATGCACATAAGGCTGATCTAAAGTTTTAGCTAACGGCAATTCTTTTTCATTGTTGTTCCTGTTCAAAAAATAGAGGTTGTTATCGTAAGCCAGGTATTTGCGCAGGTATATTTTACCAAACCGCTTTTCAATCAGCACATTCTCGGTGTACTTAGCCAGCGATTCGGTAAGCATGGCATAACCTGCACCATCCATTGGCGACAGGCTATTGGCCCACCATTGGTGTGCGGTTTCGTGGGCCGCAATGGCATAACTTTGATCTATAGCACTGTTAGAACCATAATTACCCAAAAAATTAATGTTCTCGGCACTAAAAACTACACCCGGATATGCTGTTGCTGCTCCTTTATATTGTGGAATTTCGGCTAGGGTTAATTGTTTTAAAGGATATTTGGCAAAATTTGCACCACCATAATCCAAGGCATCTTTAACCGCATTAAACATACTTTTCAGGTTATATTCCTGTCCTGGCTGATAATAAATACTCAAATCCACTCCATTATATTTTTCTTTTTTAACTGCATATTTTGCACTGCTCATCGCAAACATAAAATTTATCGGCTTAGCTGTTTTATATTTAAAATACCTGCGTTTACCCGAAAGCCACTCTTTTTGTAGTTCGCCAACCGTAATAACGCTCTGGTGTGCCTCGGTAGAAATTGTCGTTTCCAGATCGATCAGTTCATAAGTACGATCGTATATGGGCGGTGTAGAAATTTCAGGCAAACCTGCTTTTTTCCGTTCCAACCTGTTATCACTTTCAAAATTATAACAGTAACCAAAATGGGGTACAAATTTCTCCAGTTCAACATATGTACCGTTTTTAACAATAGCATTCTCCTTATCAAAAGGGGTGAATCCTGATCGGATTACCTCAATAGAAAAATCCATTTTTATTGTTTCTTTGGGTTGTAGCGGCTTTTTCAGATCAATAAACTGTTGACCAAATCTTTTGTCCATTTTGTTTCGGCCATCAACAGTTTCTGCCAAAAACGAAGTTACCTCAGGGCCAACATAAGTCCAGATTTTGGAAATGGGCAACTGTGTTTCATTTTTTAACAGGTAAGTGCCTTGGATGGTATATTTTGCTTCGTTTGGGAACAAATCTACCTTCATTTTAACCGATTTGATAACAGGCTGGGGCACGTTGGCTAATGCTTTATATTTCTTTTCATAAGCTAAACGCCAGTCTAATTGCGCCTGTTTATTCTGATATTTTCCTATAATATTAGTTTGATGGTATATAAATGCTGCCGTAGAAATCCAGATCAACAAAGCAGAAATGGTAATCCATTGATGTTGTTTAAATGTTTTACCGATTGATTTAAACCTGTTAAACAGTCTTGTGTCAACCTGATTCTGCCACATCCCAATGGTTAAGAGGGCTATAACAACGACGAAAGCTGTCCAATACAACATATACCAGTTAAATGCTGTGGCGTAATAACCGAACCCGTTGAAGTAGGAATGGAGCAGATCGGGCACAGTAGCAAAACGGAAGAGGTAGTGTTCAATTCCAAATCTTTCGGCATAGGAAATCAAAAACACCACAATCATGCCCAAAACCATACCCAGGTATTTGTTGCCGATTAAATTCTGGATAAACATGAGCAGCACCACAAAAAGCAACATCGGCAATGCGCTATAATAGTATAAAGTTAAATAAAGTGGCAGTTCGATCCGGAAATAACCGTGCGTAACCTGTAGCACAATGCCAATCCCGATATTTAAAGTAATAAGCGTAAATACCAAAACAAAAAGACTTCCACTTTTTGCCATCCACATTGCCGAGTTTTGAACAGGCGTACTATAAATAAGCCCATGGATATTAACCGATTTTTCCCTGCCGATGGTTTCTGCAGCATAAAACAGGATCAGGATCAATCCAAATTTCATCGAACGCATTTCCTCTATGATAATACCGGTTGCCGGATAGCTATGGATGCCATAAATACCACTGAACAGCTGATCTTTCAATTCAACACCGTACAAAAACACCCACAATAAAAGCATTACCATAATGGGGATATTTTTAAACAGGAAGATTATTTCGAGCTTAAATTGTGTTTTTAAAGTGCTTAAATAATAGCGAAAACCATTTGGCAAAACCTTTAAAACACGGTATGGAATAATTGCTACCCGCTCTGATTGAGCTGCTTTTATTTTCAATTGAGGTTCATGCTGCAACCTAAAATGGAAGAACCGGTAAGTAATGATGGTGATTAATGCAGTTATGCCGATCCAAAATAACCTATTGAACAGAAATGGCCCATCTAAAGGAAATAACTGATGGTTGCGCTGCAGATCAGTCCATGTTCTCGTTTCACCGAAAAACGAAGCCAATGCAAAAGGATCTAAAAGTAAAGGTAAAATATCCGGAGTGCCGGCTTTCATTGTTGATGTGGCCAACAAAGGCGAATTGCCGAATATCGAAGCCAACATATATAAAATGTAAATCAGTACACCAACTACATAAATGGCCCTTACACTTTTGGTTAGTACAGCCGTGCAGAATAAAGCTGCTGTTGCAAACAGCACATTAGGTAGCGCGAAAACCAAAAGTGGCTGTAAGAAATAGGTGATATTAAATGTACCTAAGCGATCGGCCTCAATAAAAAAGGAGCCGATCAAAATCCCGATGCTTACCAGAAAGGACAAACTAAAAACAGCAGTTAATAAGCCTAAAAACCTCACACCAAAATAAATCCCCTTATTAATTGATGTAGTAAAAATAACCGACTCCATCCTGTAAATAGCGTCCCTTA
The DNA here is from genome assembly GCF_002432345.1 of Pedobacter sp. UBA5917. GTDB lineage: Bacteria > Bacteroidota > Bacteroidia > Sphingobacteriales > Sphingobacteriaceae > Pedobacter. The sequence continues at coordinate 1,267 of NZ_DJDT01000141.1, read as the reverse complement.
ATACCACATTAGCGCTGAATATGGTACCCGAGAATATGGAAAACAGCGAAAGCAATGCGGTGATATTGGTAATTACGTATGGCGAATTTTTATGCACTTCTGCCGAACCAAAGCCACCCTCAACCACGCAGAAATAGCCCAAAATAAAAAATAAAAGTGCTGCAACTTTAAACGATAACTGACTGAAATGGTATTTCAGTTCGAATTTAAGTAAATCACCGATCATAGCCCAGTCCCCACATTTTGATTTACCGAACCAAATAAAGATGAGAAATAAACCTCTTCCAAAGCTGGGAACACTGCTTCGAAGCCCGCAGCAGGAATTTGATCTGCCAATACAAACAAATTCAGTTTACCTAACATGATTTTGGTTGAAATCACATTATAAAGCGTAGAATAATGTTTTAAATCTGCCTTTTCAATTACCTTTCGCCAGATTTTGCCATCCAGTTTCTGCGTTAAATCGGCCGGTTTGCCCTGTAAAATCAGTTTACCATTGGCCATTACAGCCATTTCAGGACAAAGATCGTTTACATCCTCTACAATGTGTGTGGATAGGATTACCACACGGTTTGTCCCGATTTCGCTCAACAGATCATGAAAACGGTTCCGCTCCTGCGGATCCAGGCCTGCAGTTGGCTCATCCACAATAATCAATTGCGGATTGCCCAATAAAGCCTGTGCAATACCAAAACGCTGACGCATACCACCTGAAAAAGTACCGACCGATCTTTTTCTTACTTCAAATAAATTGGTTTGTTGCAAGAGTGAGCAAACCTGTTCTATCCTTTCATTTTTGTTTTGCAAACCTTTTAAAACCGCCAGGTGATTTAACAGATCAAAAGCTGAAATCTTTGGGTAAACACCAAAATCCTGTGGCAGGTAGCCCAGTTTAGTCCGCATTTCCTGCGGATTTTGCAGCATATCATTTCCATCAAAAAAAATCTGCCCTGCATCGGGAAGTTGCAGTGTAGCGAGTGTGCGCATCAGCGATGATTTACCCGCACCATTTGGTCCTAATAAACCAAACATACCGTTAGCAATGTTTAATGTAACATCATCAAGGGCCTTTACCCCATTTTGATAAGTTTTTGTAAGTTGCTGTATTTTAAGTCGAACCATATTACTTTAAATAAGATGGATGCAAATTATAGCGGTTGAGCAGGTCTGGTAAATTTAAGTGACGAAGGGAACTGAAACGATGATGAATGGAGATAAAAGTCACGATATGCCTTTCATCATGAGAAACACGTCTTTCATCATGTAA
>NZ_DJDT01000098.1 GCF_002432345.1 Pedobacter sp. UBA5917 | reverse complement strand
CAGGAATGCCGAATCGTGGGAACGGAGAAATTATAACCAACTGGAGTTTAATTATACAAAACTTTTTAAAAAACCTGGAAAAAAACTCACTGTGGATATGCAGTACGATTTTTGGAACAGTGATAAAGACTGGAATCTTGCAACCCAAAAAACAGCGCCTGCATTACAGCAATTGCCACAGATCCGTACCAGCTCGATCGGCTCGAGCAGGGATTTTGCTGCACAGAGCGATATGAGTATACCATTGGATAGCAGTGCGGTTCTGGAATATGGAATTAAGGGCGAAAGCAGAAGTGTTAAAAGCGACTTTTTGGCCCAAAGTGAAACAGCAAATGTTTGGGCAACCATTGATGGGATCGATAATGGAGTAGTTTATAACGAACTGATCGGAAGCGGTTATGTACAATTGAGAAATAAAATGGGACGTTTTTCTTACCAATTGGGTTTAAGAGGAGAATATACGAGGGTTAAAATAGCCGATAGAAACAATGTTTACGATAACCTGAAAAATTATTTTAAACTTTTCCCAACCGTACATTTGGGTTTTGAGCCTGCAAAAGGAACTACCCTGCAGTTGAGTTACAGCCGGAGGATCAACCGCCCGGCACTGAACGATCTTTATCCCTTTAACGAACTTACCGATTTTAACTCGCGCTATGTGGGCAATCCCGAACTCAATCCTTCTTATGCAGATGTGTTCGAACTTGGCCTACTTACCCATTTTGGCACCTTAACTGTAAATCCTTCTGTATATTATCAGCACCAAAGCGGTTTGATCATTGATTACAGTTACCGCGAAAACGGACTTTTTATTTCAACCCCGGTTAATATCGATCTCGAACAGCGATCGGGCATAGAACTTTCTATGATTTATAACCCTTATAAGTGGTTGCAGATGAATATGGAATTGAACGCATACCGTTTTAGGCAGCAGGGTTTTTACAGCAGTCAGGATTTTGCCTTTTCCGGAAGTATGTTAACAGGCAGGTTTGGCGCACAGGTTAAATTACCAAGTAAATCGAGTTTACAGTTGCGTTATAATTTTTCTGGTCCGCGAAATTCTGCCCAGAGTAAAAGGGCTGCTATCCATGGCATAGATTTGGGGGTGGCACAGAACTTTTGGAAAGACCGTGCAAGTGTACTTTTTGATGTAAGCAACCTTTTCGAGCTTAGGAAATTTTCTACAACCACAACAGGCCAGGATTTTAACATCACACAGGTGTATATTCCGAATGCAGCAAGGTACCGCTTAACTTTTGTTTACCGCTTAAACCTCACCAACGATCAGGGAATCAGGCAGGCGAAAAGTGGTAACAGAAATTAATAATTGAAAGGCGTGTAAGAATATCGGCATCTGTTTTGCCTTACTACATGTACAAATCAAAGTTTATCATAATCTGATAAGCACAAATAGGGAAAAAAAAGGCTGTGGATGCAGCCTTTTTTGCGTTTTATAGTTTTTTTTTTAACCCATTTACATTTTAAAATGTTATTGAAAATAATGTGGAATTTTAAAATATTGTAGAAAAAAATCCCCAAAATTCCCCAATTAAATTTTGATATGGATTTGCAGTAGTACAATAGGAATTTAAATCTTTAAAAAAATATTTATATCGAAGCGCTCGTATCGTCATTTCGTTAACCATCATAGCCTTACATAGAAAAAAAGGGAATGACGTTCTATGTACTGGGTTAATGTTTTGCACTTTGTAAAACTTGGGTGAGATCGAGTGTTTCAGGTGGTGATAAAGAATACGCCTTTTAATTTACCACCTAAGCCACCTGAGAACATCTGGGGTGCTAAATTCCCGTTTTTACAGGTTGTATCGTGTTTGACCATATAAGTAATATAAGAACCATATAAGCTTACATGCCCTTAAATGTCTCATATGATGAAAAAATAAGTCTGGTTAACCAGTGATTTAAATAAGCGTTATGATAAAGGAAGTCTAACGAAGTTGAGAACTACGTTAGCCATCGGCTAATTTAAATTTTATAATGGCAGATCTCTCCGGTCAGGTCAGCTGTCATCCTGAGCGGAGTCGAAGGATATTCATTTCACTACTTTCCACCCATAGTTATTGGATCGGGATGGCCATTTTATTTTAAATGTATACTCGCTAAGTACAATTAAGTTTCAACTTAGATTAAGGCTTTATAAAAAAATAAATAAAGAGGGTACTTTGTATATCCCTGTACTTTTCCCCTCTTCTTGCAATAAATGTTACTATCCCACTAAAAAGATAATGTAGAAATAAAAGAGTTATCCCTTCCTCGTTTTATATCAACAGTTATTACTGAATTGATCAAATGCTCATAATGATCTGGGGGTAAAATTACAGAGAGGTAGTATGTGATAAAATGAAGAATAGACCAATTGGCTTTTATACTCCATGAGTAGCTGAAATAACTCCATGAAGGAGAATCAGCCTTGTTAATAATTCGGGAAATTAATGCAGTATAGACTTTTAGGCCAATTAAACGGATTTTTTTTGTTTGCCCTTATCTTTAGAAATCAGTTCGTTTACAGTGTCGTGAAATACCCTGAAATCAACAGGCTTAACCAGCAATTTGTCTCCATTTACAAGGTCGCCGATAGAATAGGTACTGTGCGAGCTGATAAAAATAATAAATTTCACACTGTTTCTGAGCATACGGGCAATATCGAAGCCAGAAACATCCATTTCAATGTCCAAAAAAAGAAAGTCAATTTTTTCATAACCTTTAAAAGCTGCCATAGCATCTACCGGACTTGTAAAGCTATCTTTTAATTCAAGATTTTCGATATTGGAAATATAACGTTCTATAATTTTAATGATAATGGGTTCGTCATCTAAAATTACGCAGCTGTATGGTACGGTAGGGCTGTTCATATTCCTAAAAGTTTTGCGGTTGTAGGGAAAATTAAATGAAACTAACCACGCTTCATCTGGTGTTAATTTAAGAAATAATCCGCAGAATATAAACTACAGTTTTTCTTTTTTTTGAGCAGGTGGTTTAATGAAATAATCAACAGTACTGAGCAGGCCAAAAACAAATAATCCGCCCATTAAAGACGCTGCAATATCAAATACATCGAACGTCCGGCCCTGTATCAATGGCTGGACAAATTCATACAAAACCATCATAGAACTACCGATGGCACTCAATTTTAACGGATTTTCATTCTCGCCCTTAAGTACTACATATATTAAGGTAGCCAGCACTACGGCCATAAAATTCGGAATGGAACCTGCCAATATAGAATGGTTTCCCAAATGGTTGAAAAGATACTTCCTGAAACCCAGTTCCATGCAGGCTGTGGCCACGAAAGTTAAGATCAATAAAACTATATGTGCCTTTTTACGGTTGGAAATCGCATTCATGGATTTGTTTTTCCGGAATAAGATGATTAAAAAATCCAAATGTTACATCTTGTTCTGCGCAGAAAATTCGTCCCCCTTACAAAGGGGGTGGGGGGATGAAATGCGATCGGTTTAAATCACGCATGTACTAACGCATCTGCTTTCAATTTCGGCACAGCATATGATCTACTTGTTTCGCATAGAAAACTCGTCCCCCTTACAAAGGGGGTGGGGGGATGAAATGCGATCGGTTTAAATCACGCATGTACTAACGCATCTGCTTTCAATCTCGGCACACCATATGATCTACTTGTTCCGCGCAGAAAATTCGTTCCCCTTACAAAGGGTGTAGGGGGATGAAATGCGATCGGTT
>NZ_DJDT01000307.1 GCF_002432345.1 Pedobacter sp. UBA5917 | reverse complement strand
CCTCTCCCGATGAAAAATCGGGATCCGGGCTTTACGTTCTATCAGGTTTATTTTACCTGGGTCTTTCGTTCTTTACAGACCTTATAGGTTTTAAACACCTACGAGGCCTGGTAGAGTTGTTATTTTGCTTCACACTATATATATTTAGGCAATAAAGTTTACAATTCCTTAATTTTTGGTAATTTAAGTCGATTTTTAAATAACATTATGGGTATAGCGCAGCTCGAAGAACAAATTGAGGCAGGAAATTTACAATCGGTAAAAGAAATTTTGGTAGAAAACCCAAAATTGGCCAGCATTGATACCTCCCATCATATTTCGCCGTTATTATTGGCCTGTTATTATAAAAAGCAGGAAATAGCCGACTTAATTGCCGAATTTGTAGATAACTTAACCTTATTCGAGGCTTGTGCAGTTGGCAAATTTGATGCGGCCAGCATGTTGATTTTCCAAAATCCCGATAGCATTAACCAATTTTCTGAAGATGGTTTTACGCCACTTGGCCTCGCCTGTTATTTCGGCCACGAAGATTTAGCCCGTTTCCTGATATCGAAAGGAGCAGATGTTAACCTGGCTTCAAAAAATGGCTTTAACGTATTCCCTATTCACTCAGCCGTAGCAGCCAATAATTTCAACATCACCAAAATGCTGCTTGATGCCGGGGCCTATCCAAATGTTTGCCAAAAAGCAGGTCTTGCGCCATTACACACCGCAGCGCAATTGGGGAACATAGAAATGATTATTGTACTTTTAGAACACGGCGCAGAAGTTAGCTTACGCATGGAAGGTGGCAAATTACCTGCCGATTTGGCTGCTGAAAAAGGTTTTAATGAAATTGCAGAAATTTTAAGAGACGATGATTAATTAGTCGTGAGTCCAAAGTCATAAGTCTTTAGTCCAAAGTGCAGATTTACTCTTCCATTATCCATTTTACATTAAACATCTTACATGCTTACTCCCATATTCTCAAGCGCATTCTTTTCATATAGGTACGGATATCGAGCACTACCGCGGCCAAAAAATAGAAGAGGATCGGGAAACCCACCGCTAAAAAAGACGAATAAATAAAGAATAAACGCACTTTTGCCGTACTCATATTCAGTTTATTGGCTAAATAGGTAGATACACCAAAACTCTGCTGCTCAAAATAAGTTATAATTCTCTGAAACATTTTCAGCTCATTTTTAAAACCCTATTAACGGTATCGCACAACAAATTATTGCTCCCGGATGATGGATTTGTTTTCCAGTTCTAATTTAAATAAATTAATTGGTTAAACAGGCAATAATTTAAATTTCGATCTTTAACTATTCCAGAACCAGTTTTTCAAAATCCTGTTTATCCTCGTGTTTGATAAAAAGGGTCTGGTGTTCTTCCAAACCGGAGAACTTTTTAACCAGTTCGGCCTTAAATTTATGAATATCAGCTTCCTTGCGCAATATAACTGTTAAGGCATCTGCATTGCCCCTAACTTCGATAATCTGATCGGGATAAAGTTCTTTTAGCTCATGTGGGAATTCCATAATGTCTTAAACGGATTATAGGTTAGAAAGTTTGGTAAATATTGAGAATTAAGCCTGTTTTAAAATTTTAATTCCGATACCACAAGATAGACATTTTTTTGTATCACAATACTGCTTTTTCAACTGTAAAATCCCCTGTGAGGTAAATGCATGCCGAACATGCAATCCTGCTGCAACATACTTATCAATAATTGCATTTTGTTCGGCCGGTAAGGTTTCCAGTAATTTTACTGCCCTGTTAATGTAAAACCGTGTATCGGTGTGTTTCCCATAGCCAAACAAAAATAACGTTACCGTATTTAACAGGATATTATCAACCGATATTTTGCCGATCTGGATATTTACGGAAGAAGCTTCTTTTTTAAAGTGATAGTGTGTTTTCCAGTAATCATTTACCGGCAGGCTTTCGAATAAAGAACGTAACCTATCCACCTCTTTTATTTCCATTATCTTAGAAAAAAGATGATTGGCCTTAACAATCAGTGCTGCAAACTGGGCCAAACGGATGGTTGGAAAGTTCTGCGGACGCATCCTCATAAATTTCCACACCGAAACTTCAACCGGTTTGATATTATATTTCTTTTTAAGGAACTGGAATTCGGCCTTTAGTTTTTTAGGGTATGCTTCATCAAACTGATCGTTTAAAAAACCCGCAGCACCAAAAACCAATGCTTCAATCTGAAGTGGGTTATCCTTATGTTTTGCATAAATATTTTGCGGAACTGCTTTTGCAAGAAGCTCAAAGGGCAGTGCATTTATTTTGAAACCAAAATTCCGGGCCAGGAAACGGAAAAAAGTTTCATCCCAGTTCCCGTTCAGTTCGTTTAGGCATTCTGTTACCGCATGAGTTTTTTGCTCAAAGCGTTCCACCAAAGTCCTCGATAAAAAAGAATCAACAATTAACGGATCAACGGTTCCAATCTGGGCAACGCAGGGAAAATCGGTTAAGGTAAGGAACAGGTTTTCGTATTTTTTGATCAGATCAGCAGAAATACGCCTTTTCAACTCTAAAACAGGCAGAACCGTATCGTCCATTCTTTTTATTTCAACATCATGCTCGTAAACCACATGCAGGATCACATTTTCGTAAGATGGATCTTTCTGATGATAGTGTTTCAGCCAATCGGATGATCTGATGTGTATTTCTACATTACCTGCCCAGGTGGTATCGCCTATTTCGATCTTGGCATGAAAAAAATCCGGTCCGGCGTTTTTATTGAGCAGCCCGGGATTGATGATTTTCAGGCTTTCACCACTGGTGGTCTGCAGGTCGTTATAATCAAACGACCTGAACTGCCATACATAATGAAGAAAATCTTCCGGAAAATTCATGCTTCAAGATAAGGAATTCCTGAGGCTTGTAAATTAAAATCTATGATATGTAAAAGAATATATCACTTTTAGTAAAGAAATCGAAGTGACTATAGAAAGTAGTTTTATCTGATAACTATTGAATATGCGCAATCAGGACAGAGTCTTCATCAATAACTCGGTAAAGATCCTTCGACTCCGCTCAGGATGACAACTTAATAAACGAACGTCATCTCGACCGAAACGCAGTGGAGCGGAGAGATCTATCCAAGACAGATTTAGTTTCGCTGAGCCTTCAGGTTCTCGCCTGCGTTGCACTCCGCTCGAAATGACGAACTATGGAAGACTTGCTTTGTGATAGGAATTAACTACACCAATCCCGTATCAAGCAATATCTGCTCCATGTCTTTTTGCAGTTTCAATGCCTCCTGCCTTGCCTTTTCTGCAAAATCTTCGCCCTGGCTGGCATAAATAATCCCTCTTGATGAGTTGATCAACAATCCACACTGCGAATTTAACCCGTATTTACAAACTTCTTTCAAATCCCCTCCCTGCGCACCAACACCCGGCACCAAAAGAAAATGATCAGGAGCCAGTTTACGCACATCGCCAAAGGCCGCACCGCGTGTAGCGCCTACAACATACATCATCTGCTCATCTGTAGCCCATGTTTGCGAGGTTTTAAGCACTTTTTCGAAAAGTTTATCTTCACCAATTTCCTGCAATTGGAAATCGGCATGTCCACTGTTCGAGGTTAAAGCCAAAAGAATTACCCATTTATCTTTAAAGGTTAAAAACGGGGTAACCGAATCGCTTCCCATGTAAGGTGCAACAGTAACCGAATCGAAACTCATTTCTGATGAAGCCTCATTAAAAAAGGTTTCGGCGTACATGGCAGAAGTATTACCGATATCACCGCGTTTTGCATCGGCAATAGAAAAAATATCCTTTGGAATGTATTTCCAGGTTTCGATCAAAGTTTCCCATCCTTTTTTACCATAACATTCGTAAAAAGCGGTATTGGGTTTATAAGCTACGCAAAGATCTTTTGTGGCATCGATAATCTGTTTATTGAATTCGAGGATCGGATTTTCATATTTTAACAGGTGTTTCGGGATCTTATCCAGTGAAGAATCTAATCCGACACATAAAAATGAACGTTTTTTTTGTATCTGCTCAAAAAGTTGTTGTTTTGTCATATATGGGCTTATTTGCTGCAAATATGAAGATTTTTAAGTTTTATGGGACATAAAAAAATCCCAAAAAAAATATTTTTATAAACATTTTAAACTTTTGCTTGCAGATTACGTTTCAAATACATACAATTGCACCATAATTTCTCAACCGTTTATCTGAATATTCCCAGAAAAATTTTATCAAGATTTATTTTTGTAATCCTTTTTTGAAAGCAAAGTTTGCTTTTTATTCAGCTTATAAACAATTATGAAACAGTTTGAGCATTGTCCCGATTACTCATTTAATGTTTTATAGCCTTAAGAATTTATACACAATTGAAAAAGCCGGGCTTACGCTAACACAAATATTTTTAGGCCTGCAGATTTATAACAGAAAACATCCGTTATAAAAAAATGACAAATTTCTTGAAACATATATATTTAGAATGTTTAGCAAAACAGAATTAAATGATAAGCTCACAACAGAATTACGTGAGCTGGCAAAAAGCTATGGCATTGAAAATGCCGACTCCCTAAGAAAAATCGACCTTGTTGAAGTATTATTACACCAACAGGAAATTATAAATGCTGCCAAGGCTGCATCTTCAGATCCATATAGTGAAATCGAACCTGTTGCAGCAGCGCCTGCACCAAAAGCCAAAAGAGCACCAAAAGTTGCAGCAGCGGCAGCAGCAGCATCCGAAGTTGTAGCAGAGAAACCTGCGGTAACCGAAGATAAACCGGTTAAAAAAAGAGCAAGGTTAAATAAAGATGAAGCTGCTCCTGTAGCGAGAAAAAGAGAATCGGTAACCCTTTTTGATGAGCCACAGCACCAGCAACCAGAAAGACAGCCTGACAGGATTATTGAAACCGAAGAAAGTGTAAAACCGATTTCGGCTTTGATCGAAGAAAGTGCAGAAGTACTTCCGGTTGCGCCGAAACAGAAACAGGAGCCAAAAGAAAAACAGGAAAAGCCACAACGCGATGAAAACCGCCAGCAAAAACAACCGGGCGGCGGCAACCACCAC
>NZ_DJDT01000197.1 GCF_002432345.1 Pedobacter sp. UBA5917 | reverse complement strand
TTCGTGTCTCCACGAACCACTAAGCTATTTTACACGATATGTTATCCGTGTTTCCGTGCATTCGTGGTTAAAATAAGATATTTTGTATGCAATCTGGTGATTAGTGGAGACACGAACCACAGCAGTGGAATGACGGAACGCTTGAGTGTGCGATCAAGCAAGATATTGAAATCATAAAACATTTAAAACTTTGTGTCTTCGTGCCTTTGTGGTCAGAATTACTGCTATACCCAACCTTTCCGGCTACAAAATCCATTTCTTGAACTAGATTAAGTTTTTTGCTTTTTAAGTTGCCGACCTTTACATCGTAATCAAAAAACAAATAAAATGGAAAGTAGAATTGATATCCCAAAAGTAGAACCTGCAGCTTATCAGGCCATGTACGGTTTAGAGAAATATTTATCAACCAGCAAAATAGATCCGATTCTTTTAGAGCTGATTAAAATGCGTGCCTCGCAAATTAACGGCTGTGCATTTTGCTTAAACATGCACTCTACCGATGCGCGTAAAATAGGCGAAACCGAACAACGTTTGTACCTTTTAAATGCATGGAAAGAAACAACTTTATTTACTGAAAAAGAAAAAGCAGTTTTAGCTTTAACTGAAGAAGTAACCTTAATTACCAACCACGTTTCTGATGCTACTTATCAAAAGGCCGCAGGCTTTTTTAGCGAATCAGAATTGGCGCAGATCATTATGGCCATTGTTACCATTAACGCCTGGAACAGACTGGCAATTACAGCAAAAGTAATGGTGGGATAAAATCACTACAGACCTCGCAGGTTTTCTAAACGGCGCAGCCCTCAATGAGGCCGTTAAAAGCAATATAAGACACGAATTAAACCTGCGAGGTCTACTAGAAAATCGTGGTTAAAAAACTATTTAACTTTATTAATCTCCTTCAATCCCTCATAAACCAGCCTTGCTACTTCCTTTGCGCCTTCCGGTTGGAAATGTGTATTGTCTTTCTGGCCTTTCGGATAAGCTTCATATTTGCCCGAATCTAAATTCATGAAGTAATGTTTACTTACAAAGTCGTTTCCTTTTGCGGTAAAAAATGCTGCCGAAAGCGAGGTAAGATCGATGATTGGTACATTTAGTTCTTTGGCAACATCTTTTACTGCCTGTGGATATTCGCCATGTGCACTGCCAAGTTTACCATCTTTCCAGGGATAGTTCCGGGTAACAGGTGTGATAAGGATCGGTAGGGCGCCTTTTTCCCTTGTTTCTTTTACATACATGCTCAAAAAAGTTTTGTAGCCCGGAATGTCTACATAACGTTCAGGTTTATCTTTCGCGGCATCGTTATGCCCGAATTGGATCAATACCAGGTCGTTCTTTTCCAGAGTAGATAAAACCTCTTTCCATCGCCCCTCTTCAAAAAAAGTCCGGGTACTTCTGCCGCCTTTTGCTTTGTCGATAACCAAAGCGCTATCGCTTTTAATCAGGTTAGTTAATTTTTTTAAGCTATTTTTTGTCAGAAATTGTTGAAAAACCTGTCCCCAGCCCGTAATCGGGTATTTCTTTTGCAGGTAACCTTCATCCAAAGTATAATCGGCAACCGTAGAATCGCCAATGAGGTAAACTTTAACCGGTTTCAGTTTCATGCTGAACGACATGAGTACAATTGCTAATGCAAAAGCGGTAATAAAATACTTTTTCATAACTTTTATTTTAAAGCTTCTATACGGAACCAATCATATTCTGCAATTCCTGAATCATTAGTTTGTGTATCCCTAATAGCAAATATTCCTATTTTAGCGCCGATCCATTGTCCTGCAGTAGCCTGGAATTCATCACCCACGTTACTGAAGTTTATTCCATCTTCGCTATAACTAAATTGGCATTTTGCTCCCGCAGTAACTTTTACGCGGAAGTAAACTGTGCCCGATCCGATAGCTGTTTGATTTAGTTTGGTAATTTCCTTTTCGTTCTCTGTTTTTCCCTTATCAGCATTTTGGCAGGTGCCATAAAACAGGTACAATCCATCTTTTTTACTTTTAATGCTGATTTCTGCATAACTTCTCCCCATTACCACTAAACCTGTTTTTTCGTTTTCTAATTTTGGGTTGGGTTTAAACAAAAGTTTTGTGGTAGCTATAAATTCATCGGCCGGGAATTTTTGCATCAATAAGTTCGGAACATCCCACAGGTTTTTCGCTTCATCGGGTATTTTCGAAGTATATAGTTTTAATACACTTTTGGCTGCATCGGTAAATAACCATGTTGGCTGCGGATTGGCTTGCCATTGCCATTGCAAACCTAATTTTTCTTTGTCAAATTCATCACTTTCTACCGGCGTTTCAATCGGATAAACTTTACCCACATTTGGTTTTTTATAAGTACTAACCGGTTCGCCTTTTCCATCACCATCTGCATCAAGCCCGATAACCGGCCAGTTATTAAGCCATTTCATAGGTTGTAAATGCACTACACGGCCGTAAGCATCTTTGTCCTGAAAGTGGAGGAACCAGTCTTCGCCGATCTGTGTGTTTACCCAGGCACCCTGATGCGGACCATTTACCAAAGATTTCTCCTGATCCATCACTACTTTTCTTTCGTAGGGGCCATAAATATTTTTACTCCGTAATACAAGCTGCCACCCTGTAGAAACGCCTCCCGCCGGTGCAAATAGATAGTAATAACCATTGCGTTTGTAAAACTTCGGTCCTTCGATGGTTGGATCGAGTTCATGCCCATCGTATACAATTCTGCCGGTTTCCGTGGCCTGCGAACCATCGCCTGTTAACGGCATTACAGCCAATACACTTTTTATCCCTGCACGGCTACCTGCGTAAGCGTAGGCCAGGTAGGCTTTACCATCTTCATCCCAAAGTGGGCAGGGATCTATCAAACCTTTACCTGCCACAACCAATTTTGGGGTACTCCACTCGCCTGTTATGCTTTTTGCCCTGGTTAAATAAATACCGAAATCGGGATCAGGGTAATAAATGTAAAATTCGCCATTGTGGTAGCGGATAGAAGGCGCCCAAACTCCATTACCATGTTGTGTTTTTTCAAAATGTTCGAAAGGTGGCTGGCGTTTTAAAGCATGACCGATAATTTTCCAGTTCACCAGATCTTTCGAATGCAGAATCGGTAAGCCCGGAATGGCGTCAAAACTGGAAGCAATAAGATAAAAATCGTCGCCTACACGTATGGCATCCGGATCGGAATAATCGGCATTGATAACCGGGTTTTTATAGGTTCCATTTCCCTGATCGGCAACCCAAACCTTGGATACATAGGGTTTATCCGGCTTTTGTTGGGCGAATACATTTATGCTAAGGCCTAAAATTAGGGTGAAACTGTATAGATATTTCATCTTGCAATGATATTTGTGGCAATATTTGGTTAATAACAGCTGATCGTCACCCTGAACTCGATTCAGGGTCTAACCCTAAGATGCAATTGATGACTTAGCCTACCAACAAGGTTAACTCTTTTTTTATTTACGGGCAAGGTGATATTGTGCAATCGTTCCCGACATCGTTTGCAATGTTTAATCCGGCAGAAACTTCTTCCGCTTCGATATTAATGATTAAAATTGTTCATCATATATTTTTAAAACACGGCTGCGTTAAGATTTATACTTTTACGTGGCCGATTTTAATTATAACCTAACCAGATCAATATGAGAGCGATCATTTTATTTTTTCTTGTTTTTATTTCATCGGTTGCAAATGCCATTGATGTTAAACCCGATTTTGTGGTGGCAGCAGATGGCAGTGGAAACTTTAAAACCGTACAGGAAGCCATCCATGCCGTACCCGATTTTAGGAACAAAACAACAGTAATTCTGATCAGAAAAGGTATTTACAAAGAAAAACTGATCCTCGCGGCCTCAAAAAAGAATGTAAAGTTTATTGGCGAGAGTCTGAATGAAACTATTTTAACCTACGATGATTATGCCCAGAAGAAAAATGCTTTTGGCGAAGAAAAAGGTACCTCAGGTTCATCAAGTTTTTACATTTATGGCGAAGGTTTCTCTGCCGAGAACATCACCTTCGAAAATTCATCAGGCCCCGTTGGGCAGGCCGTTGCCGTTTGGGCCGGTGGCGATAAACTGGTATTTATCAACTGCAGGTTTTTAGGTTTTCAGGATACACTTTACACCTATGGAGGCAATAACCGCCAATATTATAAAAACTGTTACATAGAGGGAACGGTCGATTTTATTTTTGGAGCTTCTACGGCATGGTTCGAAAGCTGTACCCTTTTTTGCAAAAAAGCCGGTTACATTACTGCTGCCTCAACCGCCGATACCACCAAATTCGGCTATGTATTCAATAAGTGTAAAATCAGGGGAGATGCGTCCGTCAATAGTTTTTACCTGGGCCGCCCATGGAGGCCTTATGCCAAAGTAGCTTACCTTAATTGCGAAATGCCCGATTTTATCCGCCCCGAAGGCTGGAACAACTGGGGCAAAGAGAGCAACGAAAAAACAGCTTATTATGCTGAATATAAAAGTACCGGCAAGGGTGCCGATCCAAAAAACAGGGCCGTTTGGTCGCACCAATTAACTGATAATGAGTACAGGGACTATATTTTGGAAAACGTTTTCCGAGGTTGGGTTCCTGAAGTTAAATAACGCATTTAACTTGTTGATATATAGTTATTAAGCGCCTTTTTTAGGGCGCTTTTTTGCTTTGGTTTCCGGTAACGATTGCATAGATTTCTCTTCTGTTTTAAATGCAAACAACGTACACTTGTTATTACAATAACCAAGTATAATTTAACAGCGCAAATAATGAAACATATTTCTGGTAGTTTATGCCATATTAAAATAGCTCTCGCATGTTTGATTTTATCTTCTGCAACGGCTATAGCCCAACAAAAGCAAAGCTTACCCGTTATACAGCAGGTTAAATTTAAAAAAGATACCACAAGCATTATCAGCTTTGGTGCAAAAGGCGACGGTATAACCCTGAATACCCAAAGTATTAATAAAACCATTGCCAGTGTAAGCCAAAAAGGAGGCGGGGTGGTGTTGGTTCCTTCAGGTTTATGGTTAACAGGACCTATCGAGTTAAAAAGTAACGTAAACCTGCATTTAAAACGCGATGCCATTCTTCAGTTTACTGCCGATTTTAATCAGTATAAACTCGTTCAAGGGAATTGGGAAGGTCAGCCGGCATGGCGGAACCAGAGTCCAATTTCGGGTGTAAATCTCGAAAATATTGCCATTACCGGAAGCGGGATCATTGATGGTAACGGTGGTGCATGGCGCATGGTTAAAAAAGATAAACTTACCGAAACACAATGGAAAAACCTGGTTGCATCGGGCGGAATCGTTAAAGCCGACGGCAAAATGTGGTATCCATCAGAGAAAACCGTTAAAGGTTCGAATACCAAAAATGCAGGTGTAATCGAAGCAGGAAAAACTGCGGCAGATTATGATGATATCAAAGATTTTCTCCGCCCCAATTTATTGGTATTAACCGGCTGTAAAAAAATACTTTTAGAAGGTGTTACTTTTCAGAATTCGCCGGCATGGAATTTACACCCATTGCTCTGCGAAGATTTAACACTAAGAAATTTACAGGTAAAAAACCCATGGTTTGCACAAAATGGCGATGGTGTTGATGTAGAATCGTGCAAAAATGTATTGATAGAGGGCAGCACTTTTGATGTTGGCGACGATGGGATCTGCATCAAATCGGGCAGGGACGAAGCCGGGCGTAAACGTGGTGTGCCAACCGAAAATGTAATTGTAAGAAATAACATCGTTTACCATGCACATGGCGGTTTTGTAATCGGCAGTGAAATGAGTGGTGGTGCCAAAAATATCTGGGTATACGATTGTTCCTTTATCGGTACCGATATCGGTCTGCGTTTTAAAACAACGCGTGGCCGTGGCGGTGTGGTAGAAAATATCTATATCAATAATATCAACATGATCGATATCCCCGGCGAAGCCATCCTGTTCGATATGTATTATGCTGCGGTTGATCCGGTTCCATTAGCTGGAGAGAAACGCGAAGCCATTAAAACGGTAACGGTGCCTGTTACCGAAGCTACCCCGCAGTTCAGGAATTTTTATATTAAGGATGTGGTAGCCAATGGTGCCGAAAAAGCAATATTTTTCAGGGGGCTGCCCGAAATGAACATCAAAGATGTACACCTTGAAAACGTAACCATAAAAGCGAAAAAAGGCATCGAAATTATTGAAGCTGCCGGTATTTTCCTGAAAAATGTAAATGTAATTACCGATGATACCAGTCCGGTGGTAATGATCCAGAACGGGTCCAATATCAACATCAGTAAACTCACTTACCCGGCTAACAGTAAGGTTTTATTTGATGTTTCGGGCGAAAAATCAAAAGGTGTAAAAATCAGCGGAACAGATGTGTCCAAAGCAAAAATGGCTTCACTTTTGGCAACAGAGGTGGATAAAAAAGCATTGGAAATTTCAAAATAACGTAAAATGAAGAAATCAACTCTATATCAAGCAACTATACTTATCGGTTTTTCCATTTTAACGCAAAGTGGATTCGCCCAGAAAAAATTGTCGGAACAGTTAACCCTAACGGCAATGGAGAAACTTTTTCAGGATACGACTGTCCTGAAAGGTGCCAAAGGACCTAGATGGAGTTACGATATGGGCGTTGTGCTTGAGGGTGCTGCAGCAGTTTGGCGCAACACCGGCGAAGGAAAATATTTTAAATACATCCAGAGTTCGATGGATGCCTACCTGGATAAAGAAGGCAATATCACCACCTATAAACCCGATGATTTTAACATCGATAACATCAAAAACGGCCGCGCTTTGTTGTTGTTGTACAAAGTTACCTTACAGCAGAAATACCTTTTAGCAGCGACTAAATTGTACGATCAGTTAC
Source organism: Pedobacter sp. UBA5917 (assembly GCF_002432345.1). GTDB lineage: Bacteria > Bacteroidota > Bacteroidia > Sphingobacteriales > Sphingobacteriaceae > Pedobacter. The sequence continues at coordinate 16,458 of NZ_DJDT01000197.1, read as the reverse complement.
AAAAACAGCCGCGTACCAAAGAAGGTGGTTTTTGGCACAAGAAAATTTATCCAAACCAGATGTGGCTGGATGGCTTATACATGGGCGAACCTTTTTACGCAGAATACGCAAAGCTGATGAAAAAGGATGCTGCCTTTGATGACATTGCGAAACAGTTTATCGTAATGGAAAAAAATGCCAGGGATGCCAAAACCGGTTTGTTGTACCACGGTTACGATGAAAGCAGGACAGAGCAATGGGCCGATAAAACCACTGGTAGATCGCCAAACTTTTGGGCCAGGGCAATGGGCTGGTACATCATGGCATTGGTTGATGTATTGGATAATTTTCCGGCCGATCATCCACAGCGTAAAGAATTGCTTGCCATTTTAAACCGCACGGCAACCGCTGCGGTAAAATACCAGGATCCGAAATCGGGTGTTTGGTTTGATATTTTGGATATGCCAACCCGTAAAGGAAATTATCTGGAAAGTTCGGCATCGAGCATGTTTGTATACGGCCTGGCCAAAGGAGTACGCAAGGGCTGGCTGGCACCATCTTTTATGGTTGCCGCAAATAAAGGTTATGCCGGTTTAAAGAAAGAATTTATCGAAAAAGCAGGCGATGAAAGGGTAAATCTCACCAAAACAGTTTCCGTATCGGGCCTGGGCGGAAAACCTAAATACCGCGATGGCAGTTTCGATTATTACATCAGTGAAAAGGTAATCACGAATGATCCTAAAGGCATGGGTGCATTTGTTTGTGCCGCTGCTGAAATGGAAGTTGATCAGTTACCAAAACCGGGCAAAGGTTTAACCGTAACCGTTGATAATTTCTTTAACAACGAATACACAACCGGGCCAACAGGCGACAAAATCCCTTTCCATTACCTTTGGGACGAAGATGATAACAACGGTTTTTCGTTATTCGGCAAAGTATTTAACGATGCCGGCTTAAAAACAACTACGCTTAAAGCTGCTCCAGCAACTGCTAATTTAAAAGGAACCAGTATTTACATTATTGTAGATCCGGATACCGAAAAAGAAACTGCAAATCCAAATTTCATGAATGCTGCACACGCCAAACAGATCAGCGATTGGGTAAAAGCAGGTGGCGTTTTGGTATTGCTGTTAAACGATGTTGGCAATTGCGAAATCTCGAAATTCAATGTCCTTCCCGAAACTTTTGGTATCCACTTTAACGAAGATAGCCGGAACAAAGTACAGGGAGCAAACTTTGAGCAGGGTGCGATAAAAATACCCGCAGGGAACCCCATTTTTAAAACCGCGAAAAAAGTGTACATCAAAGAAATCTCGACCATTGTTGCGAAAAATCCGGCAGTTTCTGCTTTAACCGATAATGGAGATGTAATTGTGGCCACCGCAAAATATGGCAAGGGAACGGTTTTCGCAGTGGGCGATCCATGGTTTTATAACGAATATATCGATGGTAGGAAATTACCTGCAGATTTTGAAAATTTTAAAGCAACGAACGATCTGGTGAACTGGTTGATTAAACAGGTGCCCGGAAAGAAATAGAGCTGTCATCCTGAGCATAGCCCGCATTGAGCTTGACGAAATGTCGAAGGACTTGCTTAAACTATTAATCCGTGCCTCCGTGGCAAAAAAGAATAAATGCAAAAGAGAGAATGGTTTATATCATCACGAACCACGGCATAAGAAAAAAGGGATAATTAGTGGTCTGTGAAGACACAGACCACGGAAGAGAACAAACAAAACGATGAAAATAAAAATATTATTAATTCTGGTCTGTGGCAGCCTCATGCTGGCCTGTTACGCACAGCAACCAACCGATTCTACAGCAGATAAAATGTTGGTGTACCAATTGGGTAACGGTGGCTGGCCAAAGCAGTTGGAAGATAAAAGCGTGGTTAACTACGGCGCAGCCTTAACTCCCGAATTATTGGCTAAAATAAAAGCTACAAAAGATCTTCATGCTACTTTCGATAATAAAGCTACCAGCAGAGAGGTGGTTTATCTGGTAAAAGCCTATAAAAAAACACAGAACAAAACTTATTTAACCGCTGCCGAAAAAGGACTGGATTATATCCTGTCTGCCCAATATGCAAATGGTGGCTGGCCGCAATATTATCCCGATAAAGCTTTGTACCGTTCAGAAATTACCTACAACGACGATGCGATGATCAATGTGCTGAATATTTTGCAGGATATAGCCACGCAGACAAACGATTTCGAAACTGTAAACCCTGCTTACATTAAAAAAGCAGAAAAAGCAGTTGCAAAAGGTGTCGATTGTATTTTAAAAACGCAGGTAAAACAGAATGGTGTTTTAACCATCTGGGCAGCCCAATATGATAAAGATTCGATGTTACCTGCAAAGGCCAGAAATTTCGAGCCAGCCTCGCTGAGCACAAGCGAATCAGCAGGCATTGTGCGGTTTTTAATGCGGATTAAAAATCCCTCAACTGCAGAAAAAAATGCAATAGCAGCAGCAATAAAATGGTTTGATAGCTATAAAATTGCCGGCTACCGTTTCGACAGACTGAGCGACCCAAAAACGAATATTAAAACCGCCGCTTTGATTGCCGATAATACTGCCAGTACCTGGGCACGCTTTTACGACCTGGATAAAAACACCCCGATTTTCGGTGACCGCGATAATACCATTAAAACAAAACTGGAAGAACTGAGCCCCGAAAGACGTAACGGTTATGCCTGGTACGGTAACTGGGGACAAAAATTAATTGAAAAAGAATACCCAAAGTGGTTAGCCACAAACGGGAAATAGACAATGATAACCCGTTAAAAAAGGAATTGTAAACCTCACTTTGTGCCTTCGTGCCTTGGTGGTTAAATAACATTACCAATGATTTTAAACAAAGAAAATTTAAAAAACATTAACGGCGACAAGGTTACAAAACCAACTGCCGAAATTTTAGCTTTACCCGAAAAAGTAATCCAGTTCGGAACAGGCGTTTTACTGCGTGGCCTGCCTGATTATTTTATCGATAAAGCGAACCAAAAAGGTATTTTTAATGGTCGTGTTTTGGTGGTTAAATCAACTTCAAGAGGCGGCGCTGATGAGTTTGCCGAACAGGATAACCTGTACACGCTTTGTGTAAAGGGCGTTGAAGATGGCATTAGTGTAGAAGAAAATAGCATCAATGCTTCCATCAGCCGTGTTTTATCCGCATCGCAGGATTGGACAGAAATTTTAAAAGCGGCGCACCAGCCCGAAATGCAGGTGGTAATTTCGAATACAACCGAAGTGGGGATAGTTCGCAGCGAAGATAAAATCACCGATAATCCGCCACAATCGTACCCTGGCAAGTTATTGGCTTTTCTGCACGAAAGATACAAAGCCTTTAATGGTTCTGCCGAAAGCGGAATGGTAATCGTACCAACCGAGCTGATCAGCGATAATGCCGATAAACTAAAAGAAATTTTATTGGATCTTGCCATTCAGAATAAACTGGGCTGGGATTTCGAAAACTGGTTAAAAACCGCGAACCATTTCTGCAAAACTTTGGTGGATAGGATTGTGCCCGGAAAACTTCCTGAGGCCGAGCAAAAAGCCATCGAAAACGAATTGGGATACGAAGACGGACTCATGATCATGGCCGAACCTTTCAGGCTTTGGGCAATCGAATCTGCAAATGAAAAAGTAAGAGAAATTTTGTCGTTCGCAAAAGCGGATAAAGGTATTTTCATCGTTCCTTCTATCGATAAATTTAAAGAGTTAAAACTCCGTTTACTTAACGGTACACATACCATCAGCTGTGGATTGGCTATTTTAGCGGGCTTCAATACCGTAAAAGAGGCCATGGCTGATGAAGATTTCGCCAACCACGTGCTAAAACTGATGAAAGAAGAAATTGCACCGGCTGTGGTTAACGAAGATATTACTTATGATGAGGCCCTTGCCTTTGCCGAAAGTGTTATCGACCGTTTTAGCAATCCATTTTTAGAACACCAATGGCAGGCCATTACGTTAAACTTTACTTCAAAAATGCAGATGCGTAACATCCCGCTCATCAGACAATATTATGCCTTAAAAAACGAGGTGCCACAACTTACCGCTTTGGGTGTTGCGGCTTATATCCTTTTTATGAATGTGGCGAAAGATGGTGGGAATTATGTAGCCAGCGCTAACGGAAAAACCTATCCGGTACAGGATGAATTTGCAGAAATATTATCAGATTACTGGAAAAACCCTGAAACGGTTGTAGACAATACACTTGGCGACAGGCGCCTTTGGGGCAAAAACCTGAACAACTATCCCGGCTTTAACGCAGCTGTAAAATCGTACGTTGAATTATTACAAAATAAAGGTGCAAAAGAAACTTTAAGTAATTTGCATTCAGAAAGAACAATTTAAAATGGTGACTAGAATTTTAAAAATCCACCCCAACGATAATGTGCTTGTTGCCCTGCAAAACCTGGCAAAAGGCGAAACGGTTATCCATGATGGACAGGAATATACTTTGCAGGATGATATTCAGGCTAAGCATAAATTTTTTATGCAGGATATGAATGCCGGCGATCACATTATTATGTATGGTGTACTGGTAGGTAAAGCACAACATTTTATCCTGAAAGGTGGTTTAATGGATACCGAAAATACCAAACACGCATCCGATCCTTATGAGTTCCGTCCGTACCATTACGAATGGAATGCCCCGGATGTTTCTAAATTTTCAGGCCGCACTTTTAACGGTTATATCCGTAGCGATGGCCGTGTGGGAACAGCAAATTACTGGTTGTTTATCCCGACCGTATTCTGCGAAAACCGCAATTTGGATGTGATACGTGAGGCTTTGCATAATGAGTTGGGTTATGCCGTAACCGATAAATATAAATCGTATGCCCATCAATTGGTAGAGGCTTATAAAAATGGCGAAATTTTAGAAGAAGCCGATCCAAATTCTATCGGATTGGCTAATCCATCAGCCAACCGGGTTTTTAAAAATGTAGATGGCATTAAATTCCTGAACCACCAGGGCGGCTGCGGCGGTACCCGTCAGGATGCAGCGGTGCTAAGCAAATTATTGGCCGCTTATGCCGATCATCCCAATGTGGCGGGTGTAACCGTATTGAGTTTGGGCTGTCAGAATTTACAGGTAAAGGATTTTATGGAGGATTTAAAACACCGTAGTCCGAATTTTGATAAACCGCTGTTTGTTTTTGAGCAGCAACAATCGCAGAGCGAAGAACAGTTGGTTAAAGAAGCCATCCGTAAAACTTTTATCGGTTTAACCGAAATCAATAAAATCGAACGTCAGCCTGCACCATTAAGTAAACTGGTTCTGGGAGTTAAATGTGGCGGTAGTGATGGTTTCAGCGGTATCAGTGCCAATCCGGCTGTAGGTTATACTTCTGATTTACTGGTGGCTTTAGGAGGAACAGTGCTTCTGGCCGAGTTCCCTGAGCTTTGCGGTGCCGAACAACAACTCATCGATCGTACCAAAGATGAAACTGCCGCGCGTAAATTTATCCAGTTGATGACAGCTTATAACCAGGCGGCTGAAAATGTAGGTTCAGGCTTTTTTATGAACCCATCGCCAGGCAATATCAAAGATGGTTTAATTACAGATGCCATTAAAAGTACCGGAGCAGCCAAAAAAGGTGGTACATCACCGGTAGAAGATGTTTTAGATTATACCGAACCTGCTACTAAGCCAGGCCTGAACCTGGTTTGTACGCCCGGAAACGATGTAGAGGCCACCACCGGAAAAGCAGCATCGGGCGCAACACTAATTTTGTTCACTACAGGATTGGGAACACCTACCGGAAATCCGGTTTGTCCAACCATTAAAGTATCAACCAATAATGCCTTAACCAAACGTATGGCCGATATCATCGATATCAACTGCGGGCCGGTGATTGAAGGGGAAAAAACCATTGAGCAAATGGGTGAAGATATTTTGGAATATTGCATTAAGGCTGCCAGCGGGGAAGTAATACCAAAGGCTGTTTTACTCAATCAGGATGATTTTATTCCATGGAAACGGGGAGTCAGTCTTTAAGTCGTGAGTCTGCAGTCGTTAGCCCTGAGTCCTGGGTGCAGAAAAACCTAACGCCGTGGGCAGTGCACTGTGTCTGCCGTGGTCTGTGCCCGTGGTCTGTGTCTCCACAGACCACTAAGTACTCTTCCGGTTCGTGATGACACAAAACGGGAGCGAGGGATTAAAAGAACAGATGAATTGAATAGAAATACGCATAAAAAATAATACCTTGGCCTGCGTCATTTCAAACCAAATAAAAAGATATAATATTAACTGGATATGATCGGAAACAGCTTCATATCATACATCTAACCATAGAATGAAACCTTTTTTAGACGAAAATTTTCTTTTGCAAAACAAAACAGCAGAAAAGCTTTACCACAATTTTGCAAAACCACTACCAATTATCGATTACCACAATCACCTCATCCCGGAGCAGATTGCCAATAACACGCAGTTTGCCAATATGAGCCAGGTTTGGCTTTACGGCGACCACTATAAATGGAGGGCCATGCGTGCCAATGGTGTTGATGAAAAATACATTACCGGTATCGGATCGGATTATGAAAAATTTGAGAAATGGGCAGAAACCGTTCCTTATACTTTGCGTAATCCATTGTACCACTGGACGCATTTGGAACTTCAACGTTATTTCGGTGTAACCGATCTGCTTTCGGGTAAAACCGCACAGAAAATTTACGACGAATGTTCGGCAAAACTGCAAACACCTGAGTATTCTGTACGTGGTTTATTGGCCAAAATGAATGTTGAAGTGGTTTGTACTACCGATGATCCTTTAGATAGTTTGAATTTTCACCAGCAATTGGCCCGTGAAGGTGCAAATCTGAAAATGTTGCCTGCTTTCCGCCCTGATAAAGCGATGAACAGCGATGATATTGCCGGCCTGAACGAATATATTGATAAACTGGAGAGCGTGGTGGATAAAACCATCAGTAGTTTCCAGGATTATATCGACGCATTAAAAAGCCGTCACGATTATTTTGCCGATAATGGCTGTTCGGTTTCCGATCATGGTTTGGAGCAGATTTATGCCGAAGACTATACAGAAGCCGAAATTTCCTCAATTTTTGATAAAATCCGCAGTAAACAACATATTTCTTACGAAGAGAACCTGAAATTTAAATCGGCCATGCTGGTTTATTTTGCAGAGTGGGACCACGAAAAAGGTTGGGTACAGCAATATCACCTTGGTGCCCTACGCAACAATAATGCCCGCATGTTAAGACAGTTAGGCCCTGATACAGGTTGGGATTCGATGGGCGATTTTAGTCAGGCCAGGATGCTTTCTAAATTTCTGAACCGTTTGGATAACGGAGATAAACTCGCTAAAACCATTATTTACAACCTAAATCCTGCCGATAACGAATTAATTGCAACCATGATCGGTAATTTTAACGATGGCTCGGTTGCCGGTAAAATTCAATTTGGTTCGGCATGGTGGTTTCTGGATCAAAAAGATGGTATGATCAAACAGTTAAATGCTTTATCAAACATGGGTCTTTTGAGCCGTCTGGTGGGTATGCTTACCGACTCGCGCAGTTTCCTTTCATTCCCCCGTCACGAATACTTCAGAAGGATCGTTTGTAACCTGTTTGGAGAGGATATCGAGAATGGAGAATTACCCAACGATTTGGAGTGGGTTGGCAAGATTGTTCAGGATATTTCGTATTTTAACGCAAAAAATTACTTTAAATTTTAACCAAAATCAGGCTTTAGGGCGGTATTTCATTGGAATCAATTCATTTCAATCGTTTTCCTTCCTTTTTCATACCGTTGCAGAAAACAGCATGAAATACGCCGATTAAATATAAAAATGAGCACCCAAATATTCGCTTCATCAAAAAAAGGAAAAAAAGTTTTAAGCTTTGGTGAAATACTTTTACGCATCTGCCCCGATATGGATGGTGCATGGTTAAAAGAAAATAAACTTCCGTTTTATGTTGGCGGTGCAGAGCTTAATGTAGCCACAGCACTGGCCCTTTGGAATGTTCCTTCTGCCTATTTATCGGCTGTGCCCGATAATTCGGTAACCAGGGAAATTGTAGATTATCTTGATGCCCGTAATATTGATACCTCACCAATGGTTTACCATGGCGAGCGTTTGGGTTTATATTACCTTCCGAAAGGAAAAGACCTTAAAAATGCCGGTGTAATTTACGACAGGGCAAATTCTGCTTATGCCGGTTTAAAAGTTGGGCAGATTAACTGGGATGAAGTTTTTGAAGAGGTAAGCTGGTTTCATTTCAGTGCAATATGTCCGGCCATTAACCAATCTATTGCCGATGTTTGCTTAGAGGCTTTAAAAGTTGCCAGCGCAAAAAACATTACCATTTCGCTTGACCTGAATTACCGTGCAAAACTTTGGAAGTATGGTAAAGATCCGATTGATGTATTGCCGGAACTTGCTCAATACTGTACCCTGATTATGGGGAATGTTTGGGCAGCCAATAAAATGCTGGGCACTGCACTTCACGATGATTTATTACCGACTGAAGGTTACGCCAAAGAAACGCTTTTACAACAGGCAACCGATACTTCAGCAGAAATATTAAAATTGTTCCCGGCATGTAAAGCGGTGGCCAACACCTTTAGGTTCGATCATGGTAAAGGCATCAGGTATTACACTGCTATTTACACCGAAGGTGAATTAACCGTATCAGAAGAATATGTTTCGGAAGAAATTTTAGATAAAGTGGGCAGTGGCGATTGTTTTATGGGCGGATTGATTTACGGTTTTTACAACCAGCTATCGGCCAAAGAAACCTTAAACTTTGCCACCGCGGCAGCTTATGATAAATTATACATCCCAAGCGATGCTACAACCAGCACCGTTGCCGATATAGAAAAAAGAATTATACGCAATGATCAGTAACCAACACAAAATTTTAGATGCCATTTTAGAGCAGGGCATGTTACCCCTTTTTTATCAGGATAGCGAAGCAGGAAGTGTAGAAATATTACGCACCCTGTACAAAGCCGGTGTACGTGTTTTCGAATACACCAACCGTGGTAAATCTGCTTTGCCGAACTTTAAAAAACTAAAGGAAATCAGAGACGCCGAAATGCCCGATCTTTATCTGGGTATCGGAACCATTAAAACCCCTGCCGATGCAAATGCTTTTATCGAAGCAGGAACCGATTTTATCGTGGCACCGATCGTAAATCCGGCTGTTGCCGAAATTGCCAACAAAATCGGTATGTTATGGATCCCGGGCTGTATGACGCCGACCGAAATCAGCGTAGCACAGGAACATAAAGCCATGCTGATCAAAATTTTCCCAGCCAATATTTTAGGCCCTGAATTTATTTCATCGATTAAAGATCTTTTTGCCGGACAGCTGTTTATGCCAACCGGAGGAGTAGAAATCAATGCTGATAACCTAAAAACATGGTTTAAAGCAGGCGTTTGCGCCGTTGGTATGGGCAGTAAACTGATCAGTAAAGACGTTATGAGCAAAGGTCTTTACGATGAGTTATTCGATAATACCAAATTAGCACTCGATCTAATTCAGCAGAGCAAATAAAAACTTAACATCCCTAACCAAATGAACCAACCCAAAACAAGCAAATATAGATGGAACATCTGTTTGCTGTTATTTTTAGCCACTACGATAAATTATTTAGACAGACAGGTTCTTTCTTTAACCTGGACGGATTTTATTAAACCGGAATTCCATTGGGATAATAACGACTATGGAAATATAACGGCCCTGTTCTCTATCTTTTATGCCATATCGATGCTTTTTGCAGGTCGGTTGGTTGATAAACTCGATACCAAAAAAGGCTTTTTATGGGCAATCGGGGTTTGGTCGGTAGGTGCCTGTTTACATGCCTTCTGCGGTATTGCAACCGCAGGGATTATTAACGGAAACTGGTTTGTGGGTTTCGAAGGTGCAAAAGAAATAATTGCAGGTATTAACGATACCGGGTTAGTGGTTTCGGTAAGTGTTACCCTCTTTATTTTTGCCCGTTTTGTATTGGCTGTTGGAGAGGCAGGCAATTTTCCGGCGGCTATTAAGGCTACAGCCGAGTATTTTCCTAAAAAAGACCGTGCATTTGCAACCAGTATATTTAATGCCGGTGCCACCGTTGGTGCGCTTGCCGCGCCGATTACCATCCCTTTTATTGCCAAAGCTTATGGCTGGGAGATGGCTTTCATTATTATCGGTGCGCTGGGTTTTATATGGATGGGTTTATGGGTTTTTGTGTACAACAAGCCAGAATTACATAAAAGGGTTAGTGCCGAAGAACTGGCCTATATCCAGCAGGATGTGATTAACGACAGAAAGCTGGCCGACTATGTTGAAGAGACCAAAGAAAAGGTTTCGTTTATTGATTGCTTTAAATACAAACAAACCTGGGCTTTTGCCTTTGGTAAGTTTATGACAGATGGCGTGTGGTGGTTCTTCTTATTCTGGACACCGGCTTACCTGAAATCGGTTTACGGAATGGATTCTACACAAAGTGCACTGCCATTATTTGTACTTTATGTAATTACCCTGCTTTCGATTGTTGGCGGATGGTTACCTACGTATTTTGTCGATAAAAAAGGCATGAACCCTTACGAAGGTAGAATGAGAGCGATGCTGATTTTCGCATTTTTCCCACTTTTGGCTTTGGCAGCACAGCCTTTAGGCCACATTACCTACTGGATTCCGGTTATTATTATCGGTATTGCAGGTGCAGCCCACCAGGCATGGTCGGCAAATATATTTTCTACAGTTGGCGATATGTTCCCTAAAAAAGCCATTGCAACCATTACCGGTATCGGTGGTATGGCAGGTGGTATAGGTGCTTTCATCATCAATAAAAGCTCTGGTCTGCTGTTCGATTATACAGGCAAAAACAGCGTTGTTTTTATGGGTTTTAAAGGAGAAGAGGCCGGTTATTTCATTATCTTTTCGATCTGTTCGGTTTGTTATCTGATCGGCTGGATTGTAATGAAAACCCTGGTTCCAAAATATAAAGTAATTGAATTAAAATAAACCAAAAGGCTGATGTTAAGGAAAGCTTTCTGAATCATCAGCCTTTTTATACAAACGAATCTATACTTAAACTATAGATTTAACATTAATTTAACCCTAACAACAAATTAAAATTGAGTACATCGCTAAACCTCGAAAGTATTTTCGTTGAAGAGAGCCAGATTCCAGATGAATTTAGGCTTGCGGAAGAAATCAATCAAAAAGAGTTTCTTTCAAATGGAGAGATGAAACCATGGAACGGACCGTTTAATGAAGTGTTTTCTCCAGTATGCGTAAAGACCCCTGAAGGTTTGAAACGAAAGCGTATCGGTAGTTTTCCGGTATGTACAGAAAAAGAATCCACAGAAGCGCTTGATGCCGCTGTAGCTGCCTACGATAATGGCCGAGGGCAATGGCCAACCATGAGCGTTGCCGACCGCATTGCCTGTGTAGAAAACTTTACCCATAAAATGATCGAGCAAAAGGAAATTGTTGCCAAGCTCATTATGTGGGAAATCGGGAAATCTTATGCTGATTCGGTAAAAGAATTCGACCGTACAGTTGAATATATCTATGCTACCATTGATGCATTGAAAGATATCGACAGACAATCATCACGTTTCGAAATAGAGCAGGGTATTGTAGCCCAGGTGCGCCGTTCGCCACTTGGGGTGGTACTTTGTATGGGGCCGTTCAATTATCCCTTAAACGAAACCTTTACTACGTTGATACCCGCTTTGATTATGGGCAACACGCTTTTATTCAAACCACCTAAACACGGTACCTTATTGCATTATCCTTTGTTAGAGGCCTTCCGTTCAAGTTTCCCTAAAGGTGTGGTGAATACCATTTATGGCCGTGGGAATACGATTGTACCGGGATTGATGAAATCGGGTAAAATCAACGTACTTACCTTGATCGGTTCGAGCAAAGTTGCCAATGAACTGAAAAAACTGCATCCTAAAGTAAACCGCTTAAGGGCTATTTTAGGTTTAGATGCTAAAAATGCAGCCATTATTACCAAGGATGCAGATTTGGATTTAGCAGTTTCTGAAACTGTTTTAGGTTCGCTTTCTTTCAACGGACAACGTTGTACGGCGATTAAAATCGTTTATGTACACCGCAGTTTGGCACAGGAATTTTTAAAACGTTTATCTGCAGAAGTAGAAAAACTGAAATTCGGTATGCCATGGGAAAAAGGCGTTAACCTTACACCGCTACCAGAATTAAATAAACCTGAATATTTAAAAGAATGTATCGATGATGCAGTTTCGCATGGTGCGAAAGTGATAAACAAAAACGGTGGACAAACTTTAGAAACTTTTGTTTATCCAGCCATCGTTTATCCGGTAAACAGCAACATGAAACTGTACCGCGAAGAGCAGTTCGGTCCGATTGTGCCTGTTGTACCTTTCGACGATCTGGAAGAACCGATCGAGTATTTAATCGGTTCGCCACACGGGCAGCAGGTAAGTATTTTCAGCAATAACGCTGCGGTAATTTCTTCGCTGATTGATCCTTTGGTTAACCAGGTGAGCCGTGTAAATATCAACTGCCAATGTCAGCGTGGGCCAGATGTGTTCCCTTTCACCGGTCGTAAAGACAGTGCAGAAGGAACGCTTTCTGTAGTAGATGCGCTGCGTTCGTTCTCGATCCGCTCGTTGGTAGCCACCAAATTTACAGATGATAATAAAAAGCTATTGAACGAAATTGTTAAAGGAGATGATTCGAACTTCTTAAGTACGAAGTATATTTTTTAGCAGAATAGTTCTTAATAATAAAGCCGCAAAACATAGATTTTAATCTGTGGATTTGCGGCTTTTTTGTTTTCTCTTCAAGACGTCATTTCGAGGAATATTTTATTGCATAAAAATCAATGTTATTGACTGAGGAGTTTAAATTAAGCTAAATCCCCCGATACGTCATCTCGAGCGAAGTGCAACGCAGCCGGGAGATCTATCTCGAGTTAGATTTCTCCATTTCGCTACCGATGAAAAATCGGCAGGCTACAGTCGAAATGACGGCTTGAGGTAGCGGATGACAAACTATTATTCATAGTCCTCGTTTATAACGAGGATTAGCGAGGTTTGCATTTGTAATGCGGTAAGAGCAATTATTGGCGATATAATCGCCTTTCTCGTACATCCCGATTGCAAATCGGGACGATATCTTGTTTCTACTTCAAACTCTTCACCAAACTCAATCTCAACTCCTTAATCCCTTTTACCACCAAACCTGCAACCTGTTTAGCGCCCGCCGGACTTAAATGCGTATTGTCTTTTTTCCCATCTGGATAATTTACATTTCCGGAATCGACATAGTTGAATAATTTAATTGATGGTTCATCTCCCAAACGTGTTAATAAACTTTCTGTTTTTGCCAGCATATCAATAAGCGGCACATTCAGCGAATCGGCTACCTGACGGGTTATACGGGGGTAATCGCCATGCGAATCGATTAAAATGCCATTTTTGAAACTCCTGCGCGAAATAGGGGTCAATAAAACAGGGAAAGCTTTTTTGCTTCTCGTTTCTTTTACGTAGTTAACCAGATTGAGCTTAAAATCAGCCAATGAAACGCCGATATTCGGTTTGTCAACTTTTTCATCATTGTGCCCAAACTCGATAAATACATAATCACCTGGAGCCAACTGTGCCAATATTGGGTCCCAATGTTTTTCTGCTCTGAACGATTTTGTACTCCGGCCATTTAAGGCCTTATTTTCAACTGTAATGTCGGGTTTGAAATAAGATTGTAGTATCATGCCCCAACCCGTTTCGGGATAGGCTTTTTCTTCTTTATTGGCTGCGGTGGAGTCGCCGATGATGTAGAGTTTGGTTTTCTTTGGGATAAAGGTAAAAGAGAATAAAACCGCCAATGCTCCTGCTGCAATAAATTTAAAGAAGTTCTTTTTCATTTGTTAAATTAATTTTAGAGGGGATTCCATTGATCTTTTCCGCCCAATATATTTTTTAAAGTATAATTTTTAGCCTCTTTATCAGTAAGCTGTTTGGTCCACGGTAATCTTGTTTTTGGCGAAGCTCCCTCTCCCTTATTGTTATATTCGGCATAAAAAGCAGTAAGCTCTTTATCGGGGAACATCTTATCTCCTTTCCATGCGCTCCAGCCTTCGGGTAAAATGTGTTTGCCCAAATTGCTGTTGATGAACACGGTTTTGGCATACGGTCGCCACGGCCTGCCCAAATAGGCTTTCGTTACAGATGGATCTGCAATGAGCCCACAATTTAGAAAAACAAATCCGAATTTCTGTTGTGCAGATGTTGAAGCTGCTGTAACATAAGAATCGCTTAAATTTTTGATTGTACAATCCTGAAACACAACAGTGGCCTTTCCGAAAATAAAATCGGTTGTGCCTTCGATATAACAATGCTGATAATATTGCCTGCTATTTTCAACCGCGGCATAAAGCGTATCCTGATTGCCCAAAAACCGGCAGTTTTTTGCCGTAAAACGATCGCCTTCTACATGCAGGGCAACGGCCTGACCAACGCGGCCTGCAGCATTGATAATGGTTAAATTTTCGAAGTGGATATCGTTCCCCTGAACCAGTACCGTAAACGAGGTGTAAGTACTGAATTTGGCATTGCCAAAAATATCTTTACCGGTTGGATTAGGCTTTCCTGAATAATCATCAAAAGTAATGATGGTTTGCTCCGTGTCCTCTCCAATAAACGAAATCCTGGTTTTCCACGAAGGGATGATCAGTTTTTCCCTGTAAGTACCTTTTTTAACATAAATTTTAACTTCTTTCTCGCCCAAATCCCTTACCGAATTTATAGCCTCCTGTATGGTTTTATAATCTGCATTGCCCTCTTTCGAAACGGTTAATGTTGATGGGTATTTCGGATCCTGAGCCCGTGCCTGAAGGGAAGAAAAGGTATAAAAAAGAAGTATTGTAATTAACTTAAAATAGGATGATGTTTTCATTTTTTATTAAAAATCTGATTAACGGTTCGTCATCTCGAGGCAGATCTATCTACTTCGCAATGCTCCGGTCGAGAGGACGATTTTTTTGTGGGACCTCCTCGCAATTACGAACGCTTTGCTCCGCATAAAATTCATTAAAAAAGGGCAGATAAATACCTGCCCTTCGTAAAATAATTTAATATGTCCACCTAGGGTCGCCGATTGGGCCGCCCGTGCTTCCTGCACTTCTTAAAGGGGAGGTTGCCGGTAGCGTGAAATCGGTTGTAGTGGCTGTCCAGCCCGGATTGATACTTTGGTTGCTAGTCAATGTTGCCGGACCAAAAGTTAAGGCTGTTCCACCCATTAAGGCACTCAACAGGTTAAAATAATTACTATTCGAGATTCTAAATGTGCTTCCTGCACCTGTGCCCCTGATGGCAGCTGCCACCACCGTACCCGATTTTGGCGTGTTGGCCAAAATACTGTTCTGGATAATAAAACTGATCGGGTTTGCATTGGCATCCAACAATGCATATTTGGCATTGCCGCCAAAACCATTAAAGGTAGAGTTGCCAATCGAAACCGATGGAATAACATCGCCGGCATAAGTGGTACTTGCGGTAACCAAACCCGGACCTGCATTATAAAAGGTAGATTTCGAAATAGTAAGGCTGTTAAACTGCATTTTGTTGAGGTGGAAGGTATAGTAAGCCGAAGAGCCGTTTAGGCCCATATCATACACAACAGAGTTGTTTACGGTAATGCCTGTGATTTTAAAGTCACGGGCAGCTGTTCCTCTATCGCCCCTTAAAAAGGCCGTTGTGGCACCATGGGCAATACAGTTATCCACTACTACATTGGTAAAGGTAGCTGCGGCTCCATTGGCGGCCTGTGTGCCGATGAAATTAATAAAATAAAGTGCCGCTGCCGAAGTTCCGTCGAACTCAATACCCGAAAGTGTTACGCCCGCACCTGTTCCCTCTAAATCTATTTCTTTAAAGTTAACCTTCGTATCCGTTGGGTTGCCAGAGGTTGATTTGATGGTAATGGTTTTCTGTGTGATAAAAGTGGTTAACGCGGTGATGTTATAGGTACCCGGATTCAATCCGATAATAGCACCATTTGTTGCCGATGTGATAGCTGCTGCAAGGTCATCGCCTGGGTTCAGTTTCACCGTATAAGTAGTAGGAGCAAGGGTAGTAAAAGTGGTAATACCCTTACTTTTTGTGCCTGCAAAAAGCTCAGCAGTATACTTGGTGCCAGCGGTTAAACCGGTAATGGCTTTTAAACCTGCAGATGCATCGGTTGCACTTAAAGTTGTGGTTGCAGCAGTGCCGGTTGCAGGTGTTAGAACAATAGAAGTTAAACCAACAGTAGGGATATATCGCAGGGTGATGCTGTTTTCTTTAATCTCGTTATCCCTGATGAGTAGGAACAATTGGATGCCGGTTAACTGGAAAGCGCTACTCCTGACATATTTCGACTCGGGCTGACTCTCGGTTGCATTGGCTTTTACCCTTGCGTAATATTTGGTACGCACAGCTAAATTATCTTCGGTTACTGTTACACCCGCCGTATCGG
>NZ_DJDT01000024.1 GCF_002432345.1 Pedobacter sp. UBA5917 | reverse complement strand
TGCCATGTTTAAATTGGCTGGTTTTTTGGCTAAAAGTGCTTCATCTACCACTGCAAAATCAGCAAGCGACCCTTGGTTACCGCCAATGCCCCCGGTCATTCCGAAAACCTCATCACCAACTTTGAACCGCGTAACATCAGCGCCTATAGCGGTTATTTTGCCGGCTAGATCCATTCCCAATACTGCCGGCAGTGGTTGTTTGGCATGTTCGGCATTTCCTGACCAGATTTTGGTATCCAGTGGATTAATCCCGCTGGCATGAATTTCTACCTTAACCTGATCGGCCCCGATTTCGGGAAGGGAAATTGTTTTTTTAATAAATTTTCCACCGGCCTGTTCTAAAACCAGTGCTTCGGTTGTGTTATTTTCTATGGTATTCATTTTTTGTTTTTAATTGATTAGGCAAATTTCTACAACTTATTGATATTTTTTGTTGTATATTTTTGATATGTAGTTGTATTTTTGTGCCATGAAAAAAGATCATTTATACGAACCTTACGAGCTTGCCGTAACTGAAATGATTGATGAATGTCCACGTGGCATCCATACGCATACATTTTTTGAATTTGTTTACGTAATCGAAGGAGCGGGCTTTCAATATATTAACGGCGATGGTTTTGCGTATAAACCGGGCCATTTGTTTTTACTGGCTCCCGATGATCACCACACTTTTGAGATCGGCACAAGGAGCCGCTTTTTCTTTATCAGGTTTAATGCAGCTTATTTAAAAAACAATATGGCGGCAAAGGAGCTGATTAACAGGCTCGAGATGATTTTACGGAATGTAAGCAAACAATCGGGCTGTATTTTAAAACGGGAAGAAGATAAACAGGTAATCCAGACGATTATGGAGCTGATTATAAATGAACACGAAAGGCGTGATCTTTTTCACAAAGAAGTGCTGGATCAGTATATCAATACTTTATTGGTGATTGTATCGAGGAACATTTCACTTACCCTGCCCGAAAGTATGGACGAAAACAGTGATAACAGGGCCTTAGATATTTTAAATTATATCCAGCGGAATATTGTCGATCCCGAAAAACTCAAAGCCGAGCACATTGGCCATACTTTTGGTATAGCCGAGGCTTATCTGGGCAGGTATTTTAAAAGGCATACCGGAGCGGGCTTTCAGGATTATATCATGAATTACAAATTAAAACAGGTAGAGAATAAATTGCTCCACAGTGCCATGCATATTTCCGAAATTGCCGACCAATTTGGTTTTACCGATAAAAGCCATTTAAGCAGGGCTTTTAAAAAACATACTGGCTTTAACCCGACCGAATTCCGGAAAAACTATCTGGAAACTGTAAAAGGAACGTTGGTTTAGCCAATCGTGAGCGTTAAAAATTAGGTTTTGCGTGCCGTGGTTATGATTAGATTTATGGATCTACTGCCAGTTTGTATCCTATTTTTTTAATGGCCTGGATCCTGATCCTGGGATCGGCCCGGAGATAAGTTCTCAGTCTGGATATAAAAACATCAAGGCTGCGACCGTTCAGATCGGGATTATCCTGCCCCGACTTTTCAATTAACAGATCCCTTGGGATAACCGTACCCACATTTAATGCAAGTTGCTGCAGGATAACGCATTCGCGGTATGATAATTTTTTAATTACACCCATTCTGCTAAGCTCCTGCCTCATGTAATTCAACTTAAACTCACCAAAAACATAATGTTCTCTGGTAACAGGAGCCCTGAGAAGTGCACGTATACGTAAAATCAGTTCTTCAACCATGAAGGGTTTTTTCAGATAGTCGTTAGCACCCGTTTCAAATCCGGCCGTTACATCCCTGATATGGGTTTTTGCGGTAACAAAAATAATCGGAATGTGGTTGGCTGCGCTTTTTAACAATTGGGCAAGGCTGATGCCGCTCATCCCCGGCAGCATTACATCCAAAATAATAATATCGGGCTTTGTAACACGGAAATGTGATAGGGCTGCGGTTGGATTGTTAAAATGATCAACCTCAAAACCGTTAAAACGCAAACTCTCCGATACAATCAGTGCCATATCACTTTCATCTTCTACATATAATACCTTCATAATAAGAGTTTAGGTTTAATTAATTGGAATGCTGACAGTAAAAGTAGAGCCGGCTTCTGTACTCTCCAGTTTGATGGTACCATTATGTAGCCTGATTATCCGCGCAACATAGCTAAGGCCAAGGCCAAAACCTTTAGATTCTACACGATTATCTTTTACCCTGAAAAAACGCCCAAATATCTTTTTGTGGTATCTTTTGTCTATACCAATGCCGTTATCGGTAATCGAACATTGCCATTGCCGAGTTGTGATCCTGCTGGATATTGATATCCTTTTTTCCTGCAAAGAATATTTGATGGCATTTTCGATCAGGTTGCTCAGGGAATTTGAAATGTGTACGGCATCCAGGTTAATGATCTGTATACCTGGTTTGCGATCGTACTGGATATTGATATTGTTTTCCTGTCCGGCGTATTTGTAAATTACCGATTCGATGAGTCTGTTTACATCTACCGGGCATTTTTGTATCTCCATTTTCCCCGATTCTAAGATCGACTGGTCGAGGATACGGTCTATCAGCGCCGAGAGATGGGAAAGCTCATATCCAGAAATATCCAGATATTTTTGGGTGCGGTAGCGGTCTTCCAGCACACCATATTTTTTTAGGGCTTCTACCGCAACTTGCGCAGTACCCAAAGGGGTTCTGAGTTCGTGCATCAGTGTATCCACAAACTCGGTTTTAATGGCAGACATTCTCCTCTGCTGAAATATGATCCTTAACATATAAATGAGCGAACCTGTTGTTACAAATATGAGCAGTAGAGAGTAACCGAACTGCCATTCTACTTTTTTCATGAGGTAGCTGGTAGGGGCAAGCGGCATAAAACCAAGCAGGTGGTCGCCATAGTTTGGGCTGGTTTCAATTCCTGCATTACCAATTATCTGTGGTGCAGGGGTTAATATTGCAGGCTCTGCTATTGTAGTTGCTTCCGAAAAGGCTCCGGTTGCAGGTAGGGTTAGTTTTTTACTCCCACGTATCTCCTTTAACCGGCCAGTAAGGCTATCGGGCACAGCTTCCCCTAAAATAACCGCTCCGCTATCGGGTTGGTAGTAGTTAAACTTGGTAGAAAACAGGGGTTGCGAACGATAATACCGGTAATCCTGTAAAAGCCAGTAACCCTGTGTAAGGATCAAACCTAGGGTACTGAGCGAGATTACGCCCAATATAAGGGGTAAGCGTTTATTCATTCTGATTAGTTTAGTACAGCAAAGTTAAACCATGTGCCTGTGTAAATTTTGGGGCTTAACTAACTTTAACATTTCGTTACATTCATTAACAATCGCGGTAATGATATTTGCACTGTATCAGGAAAAGGAATGTTTTTAGCAGAAACAAAACGCCCCCCGAACTGATGCAACACATATTAACAAACCATCAGATGAAAAAAACGAAGAGTCCATTACATTGGATGCCAGCCACCATTTTAATTGTTTCAATAACTTTTTTATTTAATGCCTGTAAGAAAAAAAGCAGCGATGAAGATTCAAAAGACAAGAAACCGAGGGTAACTTTTTATAACTCGGCCCTCTCATCAAAAAACCTCGATTTATATTTCGGGGCCAAAAAAGTAAGCACAACAGGTTTTGTATTCGGTAAACAGATTGATTATAAAGATTATGAAGCTGTACAATATAAGATTGAGGTTACAGATGAAAATTCGAACCAGCTGATAAGCGGAGATTACCTGACCTTAAAAGCAGGATTATCTTATTCCGTATTTGTTTCCGGTATTTATCCCAGTCTGAAATTTGTTAAACAGGAGGATAATTTTAATCCGGTCGATCCCGAAAAGGCCAAAATCAGGTTGGTACATTTAAGTCCTGATGCAATGAATATTGATCTTCATCTGAATGGTGTACTTTTTGGCCAGATAAATGCCGTTTCCTACAAAGATGCAAGCAGTTTTATCCCCCTCGAATCGTCGGATGCGTATCATTTTGAAATAGTGGAAAGCGGAACAGGGAAAGTGCTGGCCGATTTGGGACAGGTAAGCATTAAAAAAGGTAAAATTTATACCATTTGTGCCACGGGATTAAAAAACGGGGGCGCAGCGAATGAAAAACTCAAGTTATCGCTCATACCTAATAACTAGATAAGGCCTATTAAAGGTATTTTTAATCACAGATAAGCAGAGACTTATATTTATTTAAATCTTTTCTATTTACCGGTTGTTAAATATTGAAAATGAACAAAGGCATTTTGCCTGTGGCCGGATGTTTGTTCTATTTACATTTTAATTTTTGTGGATGAGGGATATACAGTTAATTCGGAACCAAATGGCCGGTAGCGACGTGGCCATACATTTAAATAACGCAGGGGCGGCACTGATGCCCAAAACGGTAGCCAATGCCATACGTAATTATATCACAGAGGAAGAAATGTTCGGAGGTTATGAAACTGCCGACCGTAAAAGGGCCGAAATTGATCTTTTTTATAGCTATGGTGCACAGTTGCTAAACTGCAAAAGCCAAAATATTGCTTTTACCACCAATGCCACCGATAGTTACAACAGGGCATTATCATCAATTCCTTTTAAAACGGGGGATGTTATTTTGGTTAGCGAAAATGATTATCCATCTAATTTTATTGTGCTCCTGTCGCTACAGCAACGCTTTGGTGTCGTGATTGTGCGCGTAGCCAATACCGCAACCGGCGAAATTGATCTCTGTGATCTGGAAGAGAAAATCCGCAAACACCAGCCACGTTTACTTTCGGTAACGCATATTCCAACCAGTTCGGGCCTGGTACAACCGGTGGAAGAAATCGGAAGGATCGTTAAAAAATACGATACCCTTTATTTACTCGATGCCTGCCAATCGTTAGGGCAGCTAAATGTTGATGCCATTACTACCGGAGCCGATTTTATCAGCGGAACTTTCCGTAAGTTTCTGCGCGGGCCAAGGGGCGCAGGGATTTTATATGTATCGGATAAGGCGCTGGAAGCAGGGTTTGAACCCCTGTTTATTGACTTACGTGGGGCCGAGTGGGTAGAAGAAAATAAATATATCCCGCGGAAAGATGCCAAACGTTTCGAAGACTGGGAAACCGCTTATGCGTTGATGATGGGCAGCAGCGAAGCATTAAAGTATTTATTCGAAATCGGTATCGATCAGATCGAATCGCGGAACAGCCATTTAATGCAGGTTTTAAAAAGTGGATTATCTGAAATTGATTTTATCAAACTTCAGGATAGGGGAAAGCAGCAAAGCAACATCCTTACGTTTAGCTGCAACAAACGATCGCAAACAGATACTAAAAAATACTTTACCGATCACAACATCAATATTTATACTACACCCAAAACGGCCGCGATTATCGATTTTGCTGAAAAAAATGTAGAGTGGGTAGTTAGGGTATCACCGCATTACTACAATACCGAAACTGAATTAGAAAAATTTATTCAGGTTGTAGAAAAACTTTAAATATTGGTATAAAGGTTTAATAGTCAGTTTAATTTTTTACCATATAAGACATTTAAGGTTCATGTAAGATCACGTGTTTTTATTCTTGTATGATAAAAAACTAAGATGTTTTCAGGTGGCTAAGGCGGTAAATGAAACAGTGTTGTCTTTGTTTTTTATCACCGCCTCAGTCACTTAATTACAAGGCATAGATAGGACCTTATTCCAATTTCTACAAGTTAAGAGCCAGTTGTTTTATACTGTTTTGATCAGATTGTTATCTGCTTTATATAATTGCTGCCTACGCCTGTATATCATATAAACTGCAACGGCAATTAAAGCCAAAATACCTTCTGCAGCCACTACTTTTCTAACTTCGAGATATTCGGTAACAACACCAATAATTAAACTGCCAATTGGGATTACCCCTAAATACGACATTACAAAATAACTTACTGCCCGGCCCCTCATTTCGGGAGGTACATGCATCTGGATATAGGTGTTGATTGACGAAATCTGCGCAATCATCCCAGCGCCGCTAAGCACCATACCCAACAACGTGATCAGTAGATTTTGCGAAACTGCAACCAGGAGCACGCCGCTGCCAAAAACCAGGCTTGATACAATGGTAATCTGTACCAACCTGCCCGGACCTTTAAGCTGTGCCATAAACACTGCACTGATAACCGAACCTGCACCTATGGCACTCTCGAACAAACTGAAGGTGCCTGCGTTTCCATGGTATATCTCTTTGGCAAAAATAGGTACCAATGTAGTAAACGGGATTACCATTAAGCTGCTGGCAGCCAACAAACCGATTAAGCCTATTATTTCTTTATCCGAAGTGATGTAATTTAAGCCTTCTTTTAAACCATTCCATATATTCTGCTCAAATTTCGGGGTGGCCTGTATACTGAGCCTCATCAACCCTAAACATATCAGTACCGGGATATAACTGACGAAATTGCTGATGAAGCAGAAGTCTTCGCCAAAAGTACTCAGGAGTATGCCTGCAATGGCCGGACCAACAATACGTGCCAGGTTGGTCATTGTCGAATTTAGCGCAATGGCATTGGGCAGGTCGGCTTTATCATCCACCATTTCTACCATTAACGATTGCCTGCAGGTTACCTCAAAAGCATCGCTCATGCCTTGTATCAGCGTAAGTAAAATAATCAGCCAAACATTGTTTACCTTAAAATAAACAATAGCAGCCAGTGTTCCCGCCTGCACCATCGCAATCCGCTGCAGTACATTTATAATTTTGAAACGGTTATGCCTGTCGATATAGCTGCCCGCATACGGTGATAAAATCAGCGTAGGAATTAAACTCACAAAACTCACAATGCCCAAAAATAATGATGAGCCCGTAAGTCTGTAAACCAACCAGATTACTGCTGTTTTTTGAATCCAGTTGCCAAGTAGTGATATAGACTGGCCATAGAAAAATAGTTTGAAATTTTTGTGTTTAAAGGATCTGAAAGTGTCCATGGGTATCGGTACAAAAGATTTATTATTTTTTGCTTTTGTTACCACAAAGTTCAGTTGTATTGATTAATTTGTAAAACGTTAATTTTCTATTAAACCAATCGGTAATAACGATCAATTATGGAGCTCAGACAACTGCGTTATTTTATTAAGGCCAAAGAACTGCAGAATTTTACAGAGGCCGCCGCCCAGCTTTTTATAAGTCAGAGTACACTTTCGCAACAGATCAAACAACTGGAAGACGAACTGGGTACACCACTGTTTAACCGAATCGGTAAGCATATTTACACTACCGAAGCCGGAAATCTATTTTATAGTTATGCGCTGCAGTGTTTAAATAAAGCCAATGATGGTTATCAGCTTTTAAAAGATTTAAGTAAGTTGCAAACCGGTACCCTGGTTATCGGTACATCTTATGGATTAAGGCACATCCTAACGCCTGCTTTGGTTAAATTCCATCAAAAGTACCCAAAGGTAGTTATTCAGGTCTTATTTGGTACTTCGAGCGAGATGATCGATAGGCTCTGCAGGTTCGAACTGGATATTGTAATGACTTTTGATGAGGTAGAAAGCCGAAAAGAATTAAAGTACCGGCCTTTATTTGAGTCTACTCTAGGTTTTATCGTTACAAAGGATTCGCCTTTGGCCAAAAAGAAAAGTATCTCATTGCAGGAAATAAAACAGCTAAAACTGGCTTTGCCCGCTAAAGGATTCAGTACCCGCAATTTTGTGGATGAAATTTTCGTGCAGCATCAAATCACTCCCCAGGTTAGTTTGGAGATAAATGATATACCAACCCTGCTGGAACTTGTTGGTACCGGGCATTGGAATACCATACTTACCAATACCTCGGTCAGTAACCAAAGCCACCTCGTTTCTGTGCCGATAAGTAAGGTGAAAAACCCGCAACATGCGGTGTTGATTTCTTTAACCGATGTTTATGAAAAGCAAGCGGTTAAGGCCTTCTTAAAAATCCTGTCAGATTAAAATGAAATTAGAGATGAAAGATAGGTCTCGTTGGCCTCTTTAATTGATGCAGATGAAAAACAGGTTGTTAAGGTTTTTTTTTAAACCTTTAAGATTAAAATGAAATTAGAATACGGACGGAATAAGCCGATTATGTAGGCGATTTATTTTTATTTACCATCGCTTTACCGAAACTTAACAATCAGCAGTGTTTTTGTGCCAGTTTTAATATTAATATAAAACAAACTTGTTACATAACGTCTAATTGCTTAATACTGAGCGGATAGCTTTGGCGTAAAAATAGCGTTTATGAAACTAAATTTACCCAAAATTACCAGATGGCTACTTTCTGTGGTCATCATACTAACATGCGGCAGCTCTTTTGCCCAAAACAGCACCATTAAAGGAGTGGTGATTGATGAAACCAACCAAATCATTCCGGGAGTTAACATCCTTGTTAAAGGTACGCGGAAAAGCACAGCCACCGGTGTTAACGGCCGCTTTGCAATCGAAGCCACTAAAGGTCAGGTTTTAGTGTTCTCTTCTATCGGTTTTACCAGTACAGAAGTAGTTGTAGGCGATGAGCCTGATCTGTCTGTTAAATTAATGTCCAATTCCAATATCCTTACCGATGTGGTGGTGACCGCTTATGGCGTAAAAAAGGAAGTTAAAAAATTGGGCTATTCTGTTCAGGAAGTAAAAGGCGAAGACCTGATTAAGGCCCGCGATGCCAACCCCGTTAACTCATTGGCAGGTAAGGTGGCCGGCTTATCGGTTGGTGCCAGCGCCGAAATGTTCGGCAGGCCCGAACTGGTTCTGCGCGGTAGCAAGGATCTCTTGTTCGTGGTAGATGGTTCACCGATCAATTCCGATACATGGAACATCAGTCCGGATGATATTGAAACCTATTCTATTTTAAAAGGGCCAAATGCGGCTGCCTTATATGGCTCACGCGGTATTAATGGTGCCATTGTAATTACCACAAAAAAAGGAACCAAAGATAAAAAAGGATGGGAAGTAAACTTTAACAACAGTCTTGTACTCGATGGCTCATGGATCGCCGTTCCAGAAGCGCAAACAGAGTACGGCCGCGGTAATGGCTACCATTATGAATACCAGGCAAAAGATAATTCGAATGTTTATGTGCCGGCTCCGGATGCATTATACGATAATGCGAACCGTTTAGGCGAATATGGACCACGCTTCGAAGGACAGTTATTACGTCAGTATGATAGCCCTTACAATGCCTTAACCGGGGTAAGAACACCTACACCATGGTTGGCAAGGGGCGTAGATAATTATGATAATTTTGCACAACAGGGTTATACCAATACCAGTAACCTTGCTTTTAGCGCAACGGGCACCAACTACTCCACCCGTTTTTCTTACTCGCACCTGTACCAGAAAGGGATTTTTCCGAATACCGCGATAAATGCTGATAACTTTAACCTTAGCGCAAGTTATAACATCAATTCGAAGTTAACCATTGATGGAAATATCAATTTCAACAAACAGTACAGTAACAACATCCCCGAAGTTACTTATGGCCCGCAGAGTTATATCTATATGTTTAAAGTATACGGATCAGCTGATTATGATGTTCGCGACCTCGAAGATATTTACAAAGGTCCGCAGGGTGTGCCCGATCTGGTACAGTACGCACAGGAGTATGGCCGTTTAAATAACCCATGGTTCGTAGCCAAAAAATGGTTGCGCGGCCATGATAAAACCGATATTTACGCTTATTTAAGGTTAAACTATAAGATCAACAGCGATCTGGATGTAAGTTTACGCTCAACGGTAAGTACCTGGAACCAACATAAAACAGAGCAGGTTCCTTCGTCGGCCAACTTAAACAGTTATACCGGTATTATTGCCGATTATAGTTTTGGCTGGTATGGCGATTACCGTCAGGACGACCGTCAGTTATTTGAAAACAATACCGATGCTGCAGTTAACTACAACCACAAATTCGGTAAATTTACCGTATCAGGTTTGGTAGGAGGTAATGCACGTTCGTTTAAATACGATTCTTTTTACGGTACTACAAAAGCTTTGGCCTTACCTAACGTTTATATTTTATCGAATTCGATACAGGCACCTTTAGAGTATACCTGGAATTCGAGAATGCAGGTATACAGTGCCTATTATTCGTTCGATTTTGGTTTTGATAAATACCTTAACATCAATACCACCGGCCGTGTAGATAATCTTTCTACCCTGCCAAAAGCCAATAATACCTTCTTTTATCCTTCGGTTTCGGTATCTTCTGTAGTATCCGACTACATTAAGTTCCCTGAAGTAATTTCTTTTGTAAAATTACGTGCTTCGCTTGCCGATGTAAAAAACGCCCTAACACAGGCCAGTGTACCTGCTGCGGTTAGTTTGGTAACAGGTAACTCCATAAATACCTTTTTGGGTTACAGCAGCGATGTGTATACGCCTTATGATGGACCTAGTTATGCCAACCAGAACACGGCTTCATCGGCAACCTATTATAATGGTACCCCTTCGGTAGCGTTCTCAAATACACTTGCCAACGCTGCATTAAAACCTTATAACCGTTTATCTTATGAGTATGGTGCCGATATCCGTTTTTTTAAAAACCGTATCGCATTGGATGCAACCTATTTTGATACCGAAAATGGTCCGCAGATCTATCCCTATACCATTGCACCTTCAACGGGTTTTAGTGCACAGAACCTGAACGCGATTACAACCAAGCGTACAGGTTTTGAGTTGGCTTTAACTGCTGGCATAATAAAGAGCGCCGGTGGTTTTAACTGGGATCTGGGCATAAACTACGGTACTTTTAAAGAAACCTTAACTAAAGTATTGGAGAACGATAAATCGGTTACCACACTTGCCCTTGGTAACCACACGTATAAAATCGGCGACAGGCTGGATGAGGTATTCGGAACCAAATATCTGCGCGATGCAGCCGGAAACGTGGTGTATAAATCAGATGGAACTTTACTTACTGCAACAGGTGGTTTTCCACAAACTACAGGTTCGCTGGGCTTTTTAAATCCCGATTTTACCTTTGGTATCAGCAACAGGTTTGCTTATAAGAATTTTAGTTTAAGCTTTCAGTTTGATGGCCGTATCGGTGGTAAAATTTATGATTATAATTACTTTGCTACACGCCAGGGCGGAAGCGATCTATCAACCGTTACCGGTGTTGTTGGCGATGCCCGTTATGCCGAATGGTTATCAACCAAAACAGGTACCCAGGCGCCTACGCCGGCCCTTGTTGGTAACGAACTGGGTAGAGGTGTGGTGATTACAAGTGGTACACCAATATATGAGAATGGGGTAATTTCTAATTTGGATCAGCTAACTTTTGCGCCAAACAATAAACCTATACTGGTTCAAACATACCTGAACGGTACCATCAAAAATATTGACGAGGCCTGGATGATCAGCCGTTCATTTGCCAAACTCCGTGAGGTAACCATCAGTTATAACCTGCCTTCAAAATGGTTGAAAAAATCATTTATCAGAAATGCTACATTTTCGATCATTGGCCGCAACCTATTGTATTTCGCGGCGCGCAAAGATTTCGACATCGATCAATATGCCTCTGGATTTAATTCAAGCGACCGTTCTACGCAGAATAACAATGGTTTACAGAGTTCAACTACCCGTAAATACGGTTTCAATCTCAACGTTTCGTTTTAATCATTATTCTGATCAATCATAAAAATATAATATGAAAAAGATATTAAAAACTACAATTTCAGGCATTATGCTGGCAATTGTGGTTGCCGGCTGCCAGAAAGGCGATCTGGTATCAAACCCGAATGCCATTAATGCCGATGCCACCGTGCCGGTAAGTTTAATTTTAAACCACATTACCGCAAATTTTATCAAGGTAGAAGAAAAACCTTTTGATAAAGATGCCACCTATAACAAAAACGGATACAAGGCAGATCAGTACCTGGTATCCAATTACGATAAATACTGGAGCACCAACGATTATGGCTGGAGTTATAGCGACCATGCCTACGATATGCTGAAATACACCATACAGCTCGAAAATCAG
>NZ_DJDT01000154.1 GCF_002432345.1 Pedobacter sp. UBA5917 | reverse complement strand
TGTAGGGTGTAGGGTGTAGGGTAAAACAGGTATTAAGCTGCCTTGTTTTATATTTTTGAAATTAGTTTAAACAAGAAAAGGCTGTTATTTCTTTTTGAAACGTTTCTGAAATTCTTCTTTTGGCATAATGTAGGTTAAGTATTGTTCTACATTATATTTAAACTGGTTTTCAGTAATATCAACATTCCAACCATTTTCTTCGCCTCTATTTTTACTAACAGAATCAGGCAGATTTTCCCTTACCTTAAAAACAGGTATTGGATTTTCTTTTGTTCCATAGTGGGGATTCTTTAAATCATCTTTATTAATAGTCATTAAGGTCTCTTTACCTCTTAAAGAAGAAGGAAATGCTAAACCTTTATCTTCAGGGTAATTAAAAAAAGTTATTTGTAAATACTTACCTATAGATACGTCTTTGAAAAAAATCTTATAAATACTCTGAGGCGGAGACATCAACGAGATTGTATATTGAGTATCCCGAAACTCTAATTTATCAGGAAACCGCATCTTAAATTCAACGCATTTTTCAATGTAACTCGGAATAGCCTTCTTTGAATTATTTTCCTTCTTTTTGAAGAGATAACTAATACCAAAAATAATTAGTGGAGATACTATCAAAACCCCAATGAGCCATCCGAAAGCTTGTGACATCTGTTTATTCATTATGATGGATTATTTGCAACTACATTAATATTTTGATTATCGTCATTAAAATTAGCCATTCTAGATGCTTTTGCCGAATCTTTGGCTTTCGCTGCTTCATAACTATCCGATCCTCTATCAATTAAATAGTTTGCAATAGCACCAGCAATCCCCTTCCCTAAGCCTTTAAAAAAATCCTTACCCACTAGCGCCGAACGTGTTGAAGGATAAGACCTTGATGCAATATCAGCAGCCAATCTGGAATTAGCAGCACCAGCCGCATCACCTGCAGCCTCTCTCATGGCCGCCTGTGTATTAAACTCCATCATTTCACGTGTAATTTGTTGATTGGTACGTGTAAGGTTTATCCCATTCTCCACCACAGCACCTATTGCACCAGCTGGTTGATTGATAGTTCCCTCTGTTTTTGCACTTTCCCCAACATCACTCCATCTCCATATCGGAAGATTTTTTTTTGCTGCTTCTTCCTTACTATTTTCGCCATCAATATAACCATAAACCGCAATAGGAGCTGCCACCAATAAACCTATAGGTGTAAAAGCTGTAGCAGCAGTAATCACACCAATTATTGCCTGAGAAGTTAAATGGGCGGCAATTTCAGCATTATTGTTACTCGTAATCTCTTTTGCTGCAGCCATTGCTATAACCGGATCGATGATAATAGAAACTACCCCACCTTTTGGACAGTTCATCAATGATTGATTAAGCAAAGCTTTCTTCTTATCAATTTTAACCCCTCCATGCGGTAACATCCAGGTACCGTTCAGCGTTGCATCACAATCGTGCCCTATCTTGTATAAACCTGTTACACCTGCAACAATACTGGTTCCCGCAGCCGCAAGCATTACCCCTGCTGCCACCAATGCCAAGCCACCGGTTGCTACAGTCGCAACAGCCAATGCAGCTACCGCAATTACTGCAGTTAAAATCTGTAATCCTCCCCAAAATTTACTTGCAACCTTACACGAAAAAGTATCACTGATTTTTCTATCATCAATATTTAGCAAAGGGGCTTTTTTACTTGCTAAGATTACGGTAGAAACCCTACTGATACCAATTTGAAGCGGTTTCCCATTAGTCATATTGGTACAAATAACGTTAGCACCCTCATGTACATAAGAATAACTCATTCTATCCTCCTTAATTTGTAGTCCACAACTACTTCAACATTATTTTTAACTTCTTCAGCAAGAAAAAGATCAGTTTCTTCAATTAATGACAAATCCGTATTAACAACTTGCCTAACCTGATATTGAAAATCGTAATCCGAAAATTTATACCCTACAATAGGCTGAAATTTTTGATCATATTGTTTTTTGATTGCATTAATATCAATCTCTTTTATGTTCATCTTACCTTGTTTTTTAAGCTCAACGGTTGATGGTTTTTCAAAAATAATTTCTGATGAAACATGCAACGGCACCGCAACGCCTTCGAAAAGCTGGGAGTGGTAATTCAAAGTATATGGTTTATACAGCTCTGATAGCTTAACAAGATACCTATCAAAAAAGAGATCAAAGAATAACTTAGTGTGTATATCCTCAATGAGAAGTTTTTCATCCTTAATCTGCACTTCTGCCAGATAAATAAATTTTTGGAGTTCAATTTCGGCATTACTTGATCTCAGAAAAGAATATCGCTCTTTTAAGTTATTTTTAAAACTTTCCCAATTTTTTAGCACCTCACCATAGTTCAATATCTTGTTTATTTTCCCTGTTTCTTTGTCAACCTGTACAGTTATATTACATTTAATAAGATCCAGGGATGAAAACAAGTCCATAGCTTCAGTGAGATTAGAAGGATTTATCTGAATGATATTATCAAAAAGCAAAACCTCTACAATCAAGTTCCCATTGTCAATTTTATTTTTAACATGAAACTCACGCTTTGTGGTCGCGTGGTTGGTAATCACATTATTTAATTTGGTAGCAACCGTCTGTTCGCAACGGTATTTTAAGAGGATAGGCTCAGTTTTTTCAGTATCAACTACCTTATCAAACTGTGTGTTTGTTTGATTTTCTATATTGACTGGCTCATCCTCACTAAAAAATTTAAATCTGCTCATAATTAATTAATATCTACTTGACTGCCATTAATTGTTTGTACGCCATCCGATTTTGAAAGAATCGTTGTTCCGCTGGTTACTGAAACTCCTTCAGTTACAGACTCTTTCTTCGTTTTCCCATCAAAACTGTAGTTAGTATAGCCTGATTTACCCACAAATACACTAATCCCTGATTTATCACCCCAATTGATATTTACAGAGTTCTTTCCCTGAATATTTATAATCTCACCAATAATATCAATCGTTCCGTCTTTCTTCATCGTAATGCTGCTTAAACCCGTTTTAATTACAATCGTTTCGGCAGATTCGGCCGTAATCAATCCCGGACCATTTTCGATTTTTACAAAATTGGCTGCATTGGTACCCAGGTTTAAGGCGTGGTTAAGGTCGTCGAAACTTAAACAGCTCCCCTTCCTTGAGGTTAAGCCTTTGGTGTTACTATTTTTAAAGCCGCTGCTGTCGCCACTTTTGCCATGGTAAACACTCCCCATTACCACGGGTCTGGCCACGTTCCCCTCTTCGAAAGCAATTACAACTTGGTCGCCTTTTTCGGGGATTACATGGAAGCCCCTGTTTTTTCCGGTATCGCCGTTACCTGCATTCGGGCTGATTACCCTTAACCACTCGGTAGGATCGTTGGTTTGGCATTCCCATTTAAATTTCACCTTTACACGGCCCTGCCCCTGCGGATCGTCGTTATCAATTACATCGGCCAGCTGCATATCGGATTGTGGTTTTTGGTAATTCTTAACCATAATACGTTCCGTGGTAGCCACTAAACCTTCGAAAGTATTGCTGTATTTACCTGTTCCATCAATCTGGTGGTTAATGCTCGTAATGAGGAACTTGCCCAAACTTTCGGTAGAAAAGGACAGCTCCTTCCTCAAACTCATGGTTATTTCGGCAATACTGCCAATACTGAGCGCTGCATTATCGCCACCTGCATTAATTTTTAACAACTCGCTGATGTGCGCTTTTTCTTCGTTTTCTACATGGCTTTTAATATCATTGCCGTTATCAACCCTAATTAAGGAAGGCTGGTTAAAGGTTTTGCTATACATCGTATTTGAGGCCTTGATGGCGTGCGCCAGATCAGGATTTCCATCTGCTTTACCTGTACTTTCGCTGTGCAACATTTCATCCTGCTTGGGGTTATATGCAAAACGTTTGTATTTTATGGGCGAAACTTCCATCGCGTATTGCAGGTTAAATACATCGCGGCCATAAAAAAGTGCTATTTCTTTCTGCTTATCTGGTTTTCCGAAATTAAGCTGTTTACCGTCGTAATAAAAC
This sequence comes from Pedobacter sp. UBA5917, assembly GCF_002432345.1. Classification (GTDB taxonomy): domain Bacteria; phylum Bacteroidota; class Bacteroidia; order Sphingobacteriales; family Sphingobacteriaceae; genus Pedobacter. The sequence goes on along the minus strand of NZ_DJDT01000154.1, from coordinate 5,920 downwards.
CATTCGTGGTACTCGCCCGATAAACGGTTCAGGAATTCGAAATCACTCTCACGGTATTGGATGATATAATCGATAGCCGTTTTTCGGGAAGCGTTGGTTACAATGCTGAGGTCGTTAACAGGTGTGTCTTTTGTAGCCAGTTTAACAATGGTATCGAGGTCTTTATCCAGATAAGAACCCAAATCCGGTCCGCGATCTATTAATATAGTAGGACTATAGCCGCTTACCACAAGTACGCCATGGTAGCCATGACTTTGAGAGAGCTCTACTTTTGTAACGAGCCCTGCAAAATGCTGCATGTTTTCGGGCGAATGACCAAAAGAAGCGCTTAGGGTTTTGCCCACAAAATCGCGGCTATCGTCTAAACTGATTAAACCGGGAGCGCCCAGTTGGTCGTGGTTAAAATGCAGTTCGAAATAATGGTGCTGGTTAAAAGCCTGTAGCAGATTAAAGGAAGCAAAATGTGCAATTGCAGAATCTTCAATGCTGATTTCTACGATAAGTTTATTTTCCATAGTATTTGTATTCATTTACTTTACGGGTAGCGTTGTTGGCTACATTATTTTATAAACCACAATTTTATAAAGTCCGGGATAGAAATGCACTTCAAATTGCGTTCCTGCTGCATTTCTTTTAGGCGATGCCTCGATAGCTTTTTTACTGTAGGGATGCACTTCTATCGTATTGCCCTTTTTTAGATAACCATTTCCGATCATGGTATCGATATCATTTGGCCTCACATGTATACAACCGTGCGATTCTGCAAGCTGGAAAATCCTGCCCGCAGCTGTTGCGGCTTCATCGGGCGGGGTAGTATGGATAAAATCGCCCATGATATATTCCTTTCCGTTCATTTTCCGGTCGTTGTTCGTATCTTTAAAATACTTCACCGAAATATGCCCGAAATCGTTGAAGAGCCATTTTGTTGGGATAGGCGAATTGGGGTAAAGATCGCGCTGATACCTCAATACCATATCGGTAACTCCCTTCTGATCATTTTTATATTTCCCCCATTGTGCATTTACATCGGTTAACTTTTTCCAGCTACCAAGCTGTTTTACCATTACAATATTGCCACTTATTTTCACCTCTGTTCCCCAGGCAATACCCGACCAAATGGCATAACGGCCATAACTAACATGTTTTTCGATGCTTTTGATTACAAACCTACCCGTGGTTGTAGAGGTTTGCGAATGGCCATCGCCCCCCATTTTTACGTTAGAAGGTCCACCGTGTGCATCATATTCTTTAATTTTTACGAGCGTATTCATTGTTGTTTATCTATATTTTAAAACCTCAACCATGGTTACATGGGCAAGTGCTAATTTTTCGTTATCGTTAAAGGTTAATCTTATCGATGTATTGGCATTTAATTTTATTTCAACAGGACGGGGCTGCTCTGTAACACCGATCATTGGCTTTTCTTGCTGAATATTTCCAAAGTGCCGGGTAAAATCGCCTATATACAAAGAGTCGGTAATAGATTTTGGGACCAATAATATAATTCCCGCTCCTATAGTACTTACATCCTTGTTATGATAAGGTTGGATAACAATACTCTTATCATCGTTATTTTGTTTACCGTTATACATGCTTAAGGGTAATTTACCCGCAAATGCTTTGTTCAATGATTGTATACCGGCCTCATTAAACCTGTTTAAAGGAAGCTTTGCCACCGAATCGGTGTAAGAAAGAAAAAGATCGGGAACATTGGTTTTCGCTGTTACCTTATTATTATTTGGTTCACTATGCTGCCTGCTATCTCGATTACACCCTGAAAAACAGGCAGATACTATATATAGCAAAACAAAAAATACATTAAAACGGAAATATGAGCGCATAATCTGCATGTTAAAGGTTAAAAATAGTGCCGGGCAAATAGTGGTTGGCATTAAGCGGCAACACTATTGAGGCCAACACCTCAAATAAGTATTAGGATAGTTGATCCGGGTTTTCGCCTGATCTGATATTTATATTAAAACCGTAATTTATAGAACAGGGATTTCCATAAAGATTTACATCACGGTTTAATGCATAGGCATACTGAAGTACCTGGTACTCTTTGCCTGAAAAATTTAATCTAGCTTTGAAAGCCATAGTTTTAAAGTTTAAAGGTTAAAATTGGTTAGTGTAGCTATTGCCACTAAGGCTGTTAAACCAAATATCAGGCCAATTGTAGGATATCAAGCTCATTAACAAACACTAAAGCGAAATCAAAATAAAAGAAAACCGGTGTTTTAGCGGCTTAAAACAGTCTTAAAACTAATACCATAGGTTGCATGAAAATGTTGAAAAGTTTTCTACAACATAAAAAGCCAGATATCAGTTTGTTGTTTTAAGTCTGAAAAATGATACGGTTTTTGAAGTCTTTAGTCTTTAGTCTTTAGTGGAAACACCTTCTGCCGGTTTGTTATTAGAGTAATTTATTCTTTTTTCAGTAAAGCCAGGCCCCGGTTTCATCGCAACGATAGTCCCGCCACATGCTCATACGCCTGCAGGCCTTACACATTGGGCCGGTATCCGCTATGTCGGGTTTAAGAATATTATTCCCTGCACAAAACCTACTAAAATACTGGAGGCACTAGAGATGAAATATAAACCAGCTATATGGATATAAAACCAAAGCAATTGTGGGAATAGGATTTTTTGCCATAAAAAACCCCGCAGATTTTAAAAATCTGCGGGGTTTGGAAATAAATTAAAATATTTTTAAAATCAATTAAGCCTGCTGTTCTTTCTTATTGATGAAAAAATAAACAGGAAGCCCAAGCAGCACAATTAACAGTCCGGGCCAGGTATATTGTTGCTTATAAATCAGTAATAGCACACAAAATGCCGCTCCAATCAATAAATAAATAATTGGCGTAATTGGATATAACCATGTTTTGTATGGCCTGTCGGCATTAGGTTTTTTTATTCTTAAATAAATCACCCCAAAAACGGTAACCATATAAAAAACTACAATTACAAAGGATATCATATCCAAAAGATTACCATACTGTCCGCTCAAGCATAAAACAGAGGCCCAGATTCCCTGCATCCAAAGTGATTTTTCAGGAACACCGTTTTTATTGTTTTTAAGGGCTGCTTTAAAAAACATGCCATCTTCTGCCATGCTCTGGAAAACCCTGGCACCGGCCAGTACGATTCCATTAACGCAACCAAAGGTAGAAATCATTACCAGCACGGCAATTACGATTGTACCTATGCCGCTGCCAAAAATCTGCTCTGAAGCTACAACAGCTACCCTATCGTTTAATGCGAAGCCGATACTATCCCTGTTTAAGGTATTGAGGTATACAAAGTTGACCAATAAATAAAGGATCATTACTGCGGTAGTACCCAAAACCATCGATCGTACCACATTTTTCCTTGGGTTCTCGATCTCACCGGAAACAAAGGTTACGTTTTCCCAGGCTACACTCGAAAATACCGAGCCCACCATTGCGGCTGCAATACCGCCCATGATGGTCATTCCGGAAATGGATTCCCATCCAGATTTGAGGAAATTTCCGCTGGGATCGGTTTTCAGGTTATTGAAAGCACTCCACCCAAAACTCATATTCCCACTCCAGAAACTGTTTTTAACCAAAAGAAAACCCAAAACAATTAAGCCGATTAAAGCAACAATTTTAGAACCTGTAAAAATATTCTGCAAAATTTTACCGCCCTCAACACCTTTGGTATTAATATAGGTTAGCAGCAGAATTACGGCGATAGCCAGAATCTGTATCCAGGTGATTTTATAACTGCCGCTCTGAAAAATCGGAGCCGCATCATTTAAAGCAGGTATTAAATAGGCTGTAAACTTACCAAAAGCAACGGCAACGGCAGCAATGGTGCCCGTTTGAATTACGGTAAAAAGTCCCCAGCCATAAAGAAAACCCATCATTTTACCGAAAATCTCTTTTAAATAGGTGTATTGCCCACCAGCTTTGGGAAACATGGAAGAAAGTTCGCCATAAGAAATTGCTGCTGCAACAGTCATTACTCCTGTGATTACCCAAACCACGATCAACCAATAACCAGAACCTAAATTCCTCATGATATCGGCACTTACGATAAAGATACCGCTACCGATCATCGACCCCATTACCAGCATCGTGGCATCAAAAAGGCTTAATTTTCTTTTAGAAGGCTCACCTTCCTTTTGAATTTCCATTTTTATTCTGTTTAGTTTGGGGCTAATTTATTTAAAAAAAAGAAATTGTAGGATATTATTTTCCGACTGCAAATTTTATCCACAGCCCTTGTAAAATTTTAACCACAAGAATATTTTGTTATCTTGCTAGAGCGTTGCACGTGAAGAGCTTGGAGCTTAGAGCAGAGCGTTTGGCGCATGGCGTAAGCGATTGACGACAGTTAACTCAATTAATAAGTTTTCAGTTGGCAATTTGCAGTAAACAATTTAACAGCGAAGCAGAGGGTTCGGCACATGGCGCTAAGCGATTGACAACAGTTAACCAATTGATCAGTTTTCAGTCGGCAATTTGCAGTTAACAATTTAGCAATCCTACAATTGAACCAATGAACTAATGGCCAATGAACGAATAAAAAACAACAATAACCAAATATAAACCAATTATTAACTATGGATTTTTTACAAAACAATTTAATTTACGCTATCCCGGCTTTGGGCCTTGTTGGGATAATAGTTATGATGATTAAAAGCGCCTGGGTAAATAAGCAAGATGCAGGTGATAAAAACATGCAAGAGCTTGCAGGTTACATAGCAGATGGTGCTATGGCCTTTTTAAAAGCCGAATGGCGGGTATTGAGCATTTTTGCTGTTTTCACAGCTGCTCTTTTAGCCTATTCCGGAACCATTACCGAAATTAAAGGTGTTCCGATGCATTCGAGCTGGATTATTTCCATTTCCTTTATTATTGGAGCGGTATTTTCTGCAACAGCAGGTTATATCGGTATGAAATCGGCTACTAAAGCCAATGTAAGAACCACACAGGCGGCCAGAACAAGTTTGAAACAGGCTTTAAAAGTTTCTTTTACCGGCGGAACGGTAATGGGCTTGGGTGTTGCGGGATTAGCCGTTCTGGGTTTAGGTGGCTTATTTATTGTATTTCTAAAGCATTTCAATGTAGTTACGGTTAACAGTGTTGAAATGAAAACCGCTATAGAGGTTTTAACCGGATTTTCTTTAGGAGCAGAATCAATTGCTCTTTTTGCACGTGTAGGCGGGGGTATTTACACCAAAGCGGCCGATGTTGGTGCCGATTTAGTGGGTAAGGTAGAAGCCGGAATTCCTGAAGATGATGTGCGTAATCCCGCAACCATTGCTGATAATGTGGGCGATAACGTGGGTGATGTTGCCGGTATGGGTGCCGACTTATTCGGTTCGTATGTGGCAACTATTCTGGCTACGATGGTTTTAGGACAGGAAATTAACGTAAAAGATAATTTCGGGGGCATGTCGCCCATTTTATTACCGATGGTGATCTGCGGATTGGGTATAATATTCTCCATCATCGGTACCTGGTTTGTAACCATTAAAGATGAAAAATCGAATGTTCAGAATGCATTGAACCTGGGCAACTGGTCCTCCATCGTGATTACCGCAGTAGCTTCATTTTTTATTGTGAAATGGATGTTACCAGAAACACTGAGTCTTCGGGGATATGAATTCTCAAGCATTAACGTTTTTTATGCCATTATTGTAGGTTTGGTGGTTGGTACCATTATGAGTATTGTAACCGAATATTTTACCGCAATGGGCAAAGGACCAGTAAATTCGATTATCCAGCAGTCTTCAACCGGTCATGCTACCAATATTATTGCAGGTTTATCTGTAGGTATGAAATCTACGGTAATTCCGATTTTGGTTTTGGCCGGCGGGATTATGGCTTCTTATCATTTTGCAGGCCTTTACGGCGTGGCTATTGCAGCAGCCGGCATGATGGCCACT
>NZ_DJDT01000087.1 GCF_002432345.1 Pedobacter sp. UBA5917 | reverse complement strand
CGTTTGGCATTTGTAGAATGGACAGAATACTGTCCCAACCATCAATTGAGTTAGACGATTTAACCGGAACACCTATTACAGGTAAAGTTGTGATCGAAGCCACCATGCCTGGTAAATGGGCAGCACCACCGGCACCGGCAATAATTACTTTTAAACCGCGGCCCTGTGCTTCCTTTGCATAATTGAACATGCGCTCTGGTGTTCTGTGTGCCGAAACCACCGTTATTTCGTAATCTATTCCAAATTCTTTTAATACATCAGCAGCATCTTGCATCACAGGCAGATCTGATTTGCTACCCATAATAATTCCTACCAATGCCGAACCTGAATTTTCCTGACTCATATCTATTTTGTATTTCTATTTTTCTTGACTATTTAAATTCTAATTACACCTAAAGATGCTATGCGATTACCTTTAATGTTTTTTGTACATAACGGGCTTTTTCAATTGCTTTTTCCCTGTCGATATCTACAATAGTAACATGTCCCATTTTGCGGAAAGGTTTGGTATATTTTTTACCATATAGGTGAACATAAACACCATCAATAGATAATATTTTCTCGAGGTTTTCGTATTTGGCTACACCTTCAAAACCTTTTTCGCCAAGCAGGTTGATCATAATGGCATTGGTAATGCTGCTGGTATCGCCAAGTGGCAAATTATAGATCGCACGTAAATGCTGCTCAAACTGCGAAACGTAGTTGCCTTCAATGGTTTGGTGGCCACTGTTATGTGGGCGTGGGGCTACTTCGTTAACCAATAACTCACCATCTTTGCACACAAACATTTCTACCGCTAAAATCCCGGTGATGTTCATTGCCGAAGCGATGTTTTTCGCAATATTTTCTGCTTTTTGCTGTAAACTTTCAGCAAATGTTGATGGAGAAATCAGAAACTCAACCAAATTGGCTTCCGGATTAAATTCCATCTCTACCATTGGGAATGTTTTCATATCTCCATTGGCATTACGTGCTACAATTACAGCCACTTCCTTTTCAAAATCGACCAGTTTCTCGATAATGCAGGGCGCATCAAAAGCCTTTTCCAGATCGGCAGCACTATTGATTTTCATTACTCCTTTGCCATCATAACCGTCTTTTCTCAGTTTTAAAATGTATGGAAAATGGAAAGGACTGTTCACCATATCTTCCTTTGTATTTACAATCTGGAAAGGAGAGGTAGGAATATCATTTTCTTTAAAAAACTGTTTTTGTACACCTTTATCCTGGATTAAACGGATCACCCTCGATTGTGGAAATACTTTTTTGCCTTCTTTTTCGAGTTGTTCAAGTGCATCGATATTTACTTTTTCAATTTCGATGGTAATAATATCTGCTTTCTTTCCGAAGTTATAAACGGTATCAAAATCGGTGATTGAGCCATTTTCGAAGTAATTTGAGATATGTTTGCAGGGAGCATCCGCATCGGGATCTAAAACCAGTGTGGTTACATTGTAGTTAATTGCCTGTTGAATGAGCATTCTGCCCAATTGTCCGCCGCCTAAAATACCTAGTTTTAATTCGCTAATCTGTTTTGCCATGCGCTTGAAAATAATGCTATTTTTGCACAAAAGTAACCATAATAAATTTTATTGATGAATGCTGATGCAATAATTATTGGTGCAGGTGCTTGCGGATTGATGTGTGCGGTGCAGGCAGGCTATCTGGGTAAGAAAGTAATTGTGCTCGAAAAAAACGAAAAACCTGGTGCCAAAATCCTGATTTCTGGCGGTGGCCGATGCAATTATACCAATCAATTTGCTTCAGCTGAACAGTTTATATCCGCAAATCCGCATTTTATCAAATCGGCCTTTACACAATGGACGGTTGATGATACGATAAGTTTTTTTGAAACTTACGGCATTGAAGGCAAAGAAAAAACTTTGGGCCAATTATTTCCTGATGATAAAAATGCAAAAGATGTGGTGCAGGTTTTTACTTCTATCTGCGAAGATTTTGGTCAGGAGATCAGGTGTAATGCCGATGTAAAAACAATTGATATATTACCTGAAGGTTTTAAAGTTAGTTATGAAAAGAATGGCAAAAATGTTATTTTAACTTCCGAAAAACTGGTTATTGCTACCGGTGGTTTACCGATCCCTAAAATGGGTGCCACCGATTTTGCCTTGCGGTTTGCCAGAAAACATGATCTAAAAATCATAGAAACCGCCCCGGCATTGGTGCCTTTAACCATTACCGGAAAGGATGAAGAGTGGTTTGCACAACTTTCTGGAAATTCGGTTTTTTGCGAAGTAAGTAATGATGAAATTTCTTTTGAAGAAAATATCCTTTTTACCCACTGGGGATTAAGCGGTCCGGCTATTTTACAGATTTCTTCTTTTTGGAGAAGGGGTGAGGTCATCAACCTCAATTTGTTGCCGCATCAAAATGTGGTTTCATTATTGGATGAAGAACGTAAAAGCAATGGAAAAACGTTATTATCAACCTTGTTGAATCGTTTTTACACCAAAAAGTTTACTGATGCTTTGGGTAAGTTTTTACCGTTAAACAAACCTGTTGCCGCATTAACAAAAGCAGAAATCGATTTAATCGAACAAACTATCCACCATTTTAAAGTTAAACCTGCAGGTGATAAAGGTTACGATAAAGCGGAGGTAATGCGTGGTGGAATTGATACTAATGAAATTTCTTCTAAAACGCTGGAGTGCAAAAAAATCCCAAACCTTTTTTTTGGTGGCGAATGTTTAGATGTAACGGGCTGGTTGGGTGGTTATAATTTTCAATGGGCATGGGCAAGCGGTTTTGTGATAGCGCAGAATTTGTAATATACGTCACCCTGAATTTATTTCAGGGTCTATGCAGGTTTAAAATGCGTAATTGGTCAATAAAGCGCTAGACATAGACACTTAAATGCTGTTAAATGATTGAGGTAGTCAATAATTTTTTTTGAAAATGAATGGTTCTGTTTTTCATCGGGGAGTTCAGCCCTGCCATCCCTCCAAGTCCTCACTCATGCTTCGTTTCGGGCTTTCCGTTCTATCAGGTTTATTTAACCCAAAACTGTGATTCTTGGGGGCAGGTTTCAAAAACCTGATAGGTTTGCTCCGCTACAAGTAAACATTAGGCATAATTTCCCAAGCCCAGGGTTTTTTAAATGTTTTAAACGTTCTGAGCTGCGAGAAGAATAAAACTTCACTTGTTCGTTGGTTGGCAATATCCCGGTTATGCATGTTGCCATAAGTGGTAAAAAGCTCGCGGCGTTTAAAATCGTAAACCCTTTCCGTCATATCGCCATTATTTTGGTTGTAATACAGGTTAACTGCACTTGTTAAAAACCAATCTTTATTTTCGAATTTAAAGGTATAACCCAGTTCCCAGCGCCATTCTGAGCCGCCCTGAAAGCGTAAGTATAATTGCTGGTCTTTAATTGCTATCTGTTGTAATGGATCGCCCAGTTTACCACCTTCTTCTGAGCGCAGGATAAAATCGTTGTTCTGGGTTGATAATGTGTAAGCACCTGTTGATTTATCCTTAAAAAAGATTGCCAATATCCTTGGTTTTTGTGTTTCCTTAATAATTTCGCTGCTATTGTCGCCGTAAGTGCGGGTTTCGTCAACCGCTTTGTTATATTCAAAAACAATGGCTAAATCAACTAAAGCATCGTTATTTAAGTCGCCCTCAGCTTTGTCGATTAACGTCCAGTTCGCTGGCGTAAATTGCTCAATTGAAGCTCCCTGTGTTTTGATTTTCGGAAATGTAAAAGTTTTTTGCGCAAAGCCGATCTGTACAGAGAGCATCAGGAAGTAAAAACAAAAGATCTTCATTCAGGTAAAAAAGGTATTGATGTAAGTTTAAAACGTTTGATTTGGGCTTTTAGTTTGCAAACCCGTACAGAGTCTAAAAACAGCCACGGAGGTACGGATAACACAGAAAACTATACTTGGGATGCAACTAAGTAATGCAATAGTGCTAAAATTACACCTTTAAACTTCTAAAATTCCCGTACTTTTGCAGAAAAAACAATTCCATTTGAAAACCGAAGTCTTTGCCATTACACCGCCCTTTACCCAACTGAATACCCCATATCCAGCAACGGCGTATATAAAAGGTTTTCTGAATACCAAAAATATCAGCTCAACACAAGCCGATTTGGGTATTGAAGTTATTTTAGAACTGTTTTCTAAAAAAGGGTTACAGGATCTATTCTGTCACACTGAGCGGAGTCGAAGTGTCGACAATCAAAAGCCAAAAAGCGATAATGCCAAACGTATTTTTGCTTTGCAGGATGAATATTTAAAAACCATAGATGCTGTAATCGCATTTCTGCAGGGGAAAAACCCAACATTGGCATTGCAGATTTGTAGCGACGATTTTTTACCGCAAGCATCGCGTTTTTCGCAGTTAGAAGAACTGGATTGGGCTTTTGGGGCAATGGGTACGCAGGATAAAGCAAAACATCTGGCTACACTTTACCTCGAAGATATATCTGATTACATTGTAGAATGTATTGACGATAATTTCGGCTTTAGCCGTTATGCAGAGCGTTTGGGCAGAAGTGCAAATTCTTTTGATGAATTGTATGATACTTTATTAAAAGAACCAACTTACATCGATCATATTTTATTTTCGGTTTTAAAAGAAAAAATAGAAACGATACAACCTAAGCTTTTCCTTATTTCGGTTCCTTTTCCGGGTAATTTGTACAGTGCTTTCCGTTGTGCACAATGGATAAAGGAAAATCATCCTGAAATTAAAGTTTCTATGGGTGGTGGTTTCCCGAATACCGAATTAAGATCCTTATCGGATGCCCGTGTTTTCGAATTTTTCGATTACATCACTTTGGACGATGGCGAATTGCCTATCGAACTTCTGTATCACAATATTACACACCCCATTCCGGCTGAAGCCCATTTTTATAAAAGAACTTTTTTACTAGAAAACGGTAAAGTGGTTTACCGTAACGATGCTTTTAGGAACGATTATAAGCAGGCTGATGTAGGTACACCGGATTATACCGGCTTACTTTTAGATAAGTATATATCGGTAATCGAAATTGTAAACCCCATGCACCGCATGTGGAGCGATGGGCGCTGGAACAAACTTACTATGGCACATGGCTGTTACTGGGGTAAATGTACGTTCTGCGATATTTCGCTGGATTACATTAAGGTTTACGAACCGGTTGCTGCCAGATTGATTGTTGACCGCATAGAAGATTTATATGCTAAAACCGGACAGAACGGTTTTCATTTTGTTGATGAAGCTGCCCCACCAGCATTAATGCGCGAAGTGGCTTTAGAAATTATCAGGAGAAAGTTAGCCGTAACCTGGTGGACGAATATCCGCTTTGAAAAAAGCTTTAGTCAGGATTTATGTTTGTTGCTTAAAGCTTCAGGCTGTATTGCAGTTTCGGGAGGATTGGAAGTGGCATCCGATCGTTTGTTAAAACTGATCGATAAAGGCGTTACGGTAGAACAAGTAGCCAGGGTTACGCGCAATTTTACCGAAGCCGGGATCATGGTTCATGCTTATTTAATGTACGGTTACCCTACGCAAACAATACAAGAAACTGTTGATAGTTTAGAAATGGTGCGCCAGTTATTTGAAGTTGGAATATTACAATCGGGTTTTTGGCATCAGTTTGCTATGACGGCGCATAGTCCGGTAGGGATGTATCCTGAAAAATTCGGCGTAGTTAAAGAAACAGAAGCTATTGGAACTTTTGCCAATAACGATATCAACTATACCGATAAAACAGGCATTGATCATAACAAATTCAGTTATGGCTTAAAGAAATCGCTGTTTAATTTTATGCACGGTATTTGCTTCGATTATGAACTGCAGGATTGGTTTGATTTTAAAATCCCTAGAACCAAAATACCAGCTGATTTTATTGAAAAGGCTTTAAACGATGGCGATCATTTTAATACAAAATCGACAGCAAAAGTAGTTTGGATAGGAGGTAAACCTTCTGCAGATTATTTCACCAAATCGAAAAAAGGGAATACCTGGGAAATGGCCTCGCTCACTTTTCATGATAAAAAGGAAACTTTTACCGTTCAAACGAATAAAAAAGAAGGTGAGTGGTTAACGGCTATTTTAAATCAGATTTCAATCTCGAACGAAAAAGTATTCACTTTTCAGGAGGTTAAAGCCGATTTTGAGCAGGAACTGGAAAACTTCGAACTGTTCTGGTATTCGAAACCCATTAATACCTTAAGGGAATACGGATTGCTGGTTTTGTAAATTGAAACTTTCACCCACACCACCTACAAGGTCGTCATTTTCTCGCGATCCGTCACCCTGAACTTGATTCAGGGTCTATCATGCAAGAAGATGCTGCTCTCATAAGGCTCACTTTACATTAAAAGGTTCTTTACTGCGTTCAGAATGACAGAAATGTATTAGTCCTACATCTTCATTTTAAAATGCGTTAAGAAGTAAATAATGCAAATCAGTATAATAGAATTAAAAACAAGTAATAACCAGGCAATAACAGACTTACGATCTTTCATCACAGCGATAAAAGAAGTAATATAAGCCATTGCAATCAGTGCCAGAAAAAGATTTACTGTTTGGATACCCAAAATATAATATCCGCTGTACGAAAAAACAAGCAGGCTAAGTATTAAAAAGATGGCTGAAGCAGCTATGTAGAGTTTATTCGGTTTCATATAATGTTAGTTGCTTATTTGTCAATACTAGTCTATTCGTTCAATATCGCAACCACCCTTGCAGGAGCGGCAGATGCACCCTCGATTTTTAATGGAAATACACAAACCTTAAAACCGGTGACAGGTAGGGCACTTAAATTAACCAATTGCTCCATGTGGCAATATTCGGCATTTTGGCCAACTAAATGTGCTGACCAAAAATAATCGGCATTATTGGTGTGTTTTGCTTCGCTGATCATATAAGGTAATGGTAAATCCCAACCCCATTGATCGATACCCATCATTTTAATGCCCTGCTGTATTAACCAATTGGTGGCTTCTAAGCTCATGCCGGTACCTTTTTTATGGAAATCTTTGGTGCCGTTATATTTGTCGCGACCTGTTTTAATCAAAACAATCATTCCAGGTGCTAATGTAATATTGGTTTCTCTTAATGCAGTCGATAAATCAGATACCGTAATCGGATCAAAGTCTGCTTTATAGCTCATATCGATTACTACGCCATCGCCATAACACCAATCGAGTGGTATTTCATCAATGGTTTTGGCTTTTTCGCCATTTACGGTAGGGCTATAATGCCACGGGGCATCAACATGTGTGGTAGAGTGAACGCCCATTTTCTGTATGGTATCATCAGCCCAGCCCACAAAACCGGAAGGAAATAGCCTAAACGGCAGGCCTAATAAACGGATTAACCATTTGGCTTTATGGTGTGGTTTATGTTTGATTTTCACTTTCATAAACCAGGGATCGGATTCGTTGTAACGGATAGGTTTGGATAAATCTATAATAGTGGCCATGTATTTTTGTAATGTTGGATGCGATTAAATTGCAATATGCCTGGTAAAAATTTGAATTTTACCAGGCCAATATTTTTAATCCTTTTATTTCTTGGAAGTGTTTGTCTCTTGTGCTTAATTTAAGCTTGTGTTGTATTGCAGATGATGCTATCCAAATGTCGTTTTCAGGAATTGGAGTTCCCTTTTTTCTTAAATCAGCTTTGATTTTGCCATAGATAAAGGATGTTTCCTCATCAACGGATAAAACGTTGTAGGTAGAAATCAATTGCTTAATATTGGCAATATTCTCTTCAATTTTGGTGGAGTATTCTGCACCATAGCAAAGTTCTCCCACAATGATTGAAGATAAATATACTTCTGACTTATCAATATGATTTGCAACAGAAACATCGCCTTTAAACAGGGCGGAGATGATATTGGTATCTAATAAGACCTTATTTCCAGCCATCTAAATCGATGTTTTCGCAATCTTCTTCAATTGCTTTATCAATCAGTTCCATATCTGACTTTGAAATAAGACCTATAAAATCATGTGCTGATTTTTTTTTATCTGTTAATACCGTTTTTTTTAAAACCTTTACAATATTCAAATCCTCCAAATCCTTAAGAAGTTGGTACGCTTTATTATTGTTGATCTGCAGTAGTACGGTTTCCATAAATCAAATTTACTTAAAATTAGATTATTATGCTAAAAATTAATCACAATGTGGAACGGTAAATGTCCAGGTTTCTGATTCGCCTGTCGGAATGATATAACCATTTCCCCTGATGTTTTCGAACCACAATTTACCACGTAATTTTTCCCTTGTGCCCACTTCATTTAAGGTTGCGCTATCGTAAAGGCGGCCATTAATCATCACATATTTGATTTTTTCAGAGTTTCTGATATCATCTAATGGGTTGGCGTCCATAATCACCATGTCGGCCAGTTTACCCACTTCTAAAGAGCCTATTTCCTTATTCATACCCAAATAGCCTGCGCCATTTAAAGTTGCTGCCCTTATTGCCTGTAGCGGACTAAAACCGCCCTGTACCAACATCCATAGCTCCCAATGTGCGCCTAAACCTTGTATTTGTCCATGTGCGCCAAGGTTAACTTTTGTACCACCATCTGCAATTTGTTTAGTTGCTTTTGCAATGTCGATATGGTTGTAATCACTATATTCTGAAGTGGTTCGGCGTCTGGCCCGGGCATCAATTATAGATCGCGGGGTATAAGTCATTAGCTTCTCATTCTCCCAAACATTGGTCCTATCGTACCAGTAATTTTCGCCCCACTGTCCGCCATAAGCAACAATTAAAGTAGGGGTGTAGCCCACTTCGGTATTATTCCAAAGGGTAGTTACATCTTTATAAACCGGCAAAACAGGTATGCTGTGTTCAATTCCGGTATGACCATCGGCAACCATGTTCATATTAGTAAAAAAGGTTGACCCACCTTCGGGTACCACTTCCATTTTTAACTGCCTTGCGGCTTCTAAAATCTGCTGGCGTTGCTCTCTGCGCGGTTGATTATACGATTTTACCGAAAATGCACCAACGGCTTTTAACCTGCGCAAATTGGCCAAAGCATCGTCTAAACTGTTAATTACCACTTTAAAATCACCATCTGCACCATATAAAATAGATCCGGTTGAATAAACCCGTGGACCGATCATCCTACCAGCTTTTAGCATTTCGCTCTGACTGAAAACCATTTCTGTATTGCTCGATGGATCATGTGAAGTAGTTACCCCGAAAGCTAAATTAGCCATGTAACTCCAATCACTCTGGGGAGTAATTCCATCCGGGCTGGTGCGCAAATGTGCGTGTACATCAACTATACCAGGCATAATGGTTTTACCGTTTACATCTATCACTTTGGCATTGGCCGGAATGGTTACAGCATCTGTTTTACCGATTGCGGTAATTTTATTGCCATCGGTTAGGATGGTTCCATTTTCAATTACCTCATCGCCTTTCATCGAAATAATGCGTGCACCTTTTAAAGCCACAATTCCAGTAGGGACATCAGATTTTAAAACAAGATTGATGTCGATTGATGATGCTTCGGTTTTTGGCGTGGTCCCATCAAAATTGAAAGCATTGTTTACATCAATCGTGAAATATTTTGGGCCTAATGTCCAGTGCAGATTTTTACTATCGGCACTCCATTGGATATAGGTTCCGCCATCGGTTGTTACTTTGGTAACCGGAATGGCTTTATTTCCGGCAGAAGCATCCTGGGCAGTGCCAACGTTAATCATTGGTGTGATGTAAACATTGAAAAGTTCGTTAAACGCTACCCATTTATTGTCAGGACTGATAACAAACTGATTGGCATACTGGGAAGTAAAGTGCGTTCTTTCGTTTGCACCATTTAAATCGATACTTTTTAAAGCTTTTTTACCATCTGCATAACTCTGGAAATAAATGCGTGTATCGGTATTGTTAAATTGTGGACGGATACCATTATCAGAAATAAGGGTTTTTGCTCCACCATTTGCCGGCATAATAAAAATACCGGTTCCACGGCCATAATTATAACCCAGAACATCATTTCCGCTACCTTTTCTAAAAACAATTTTGTCGCCCTTGGTCGAATATTGGGGAGAGTAATAAAAACCTTTTTCATCACTCAAAGTGATGGTTTTTCCTGATTTAAGATCAGTTCTTTTTACTGCTCCTCTTAATTCATCGCTCCAGGTAGTATAAACCACATATTTCCCATCCGGACTAAAAGCAGGCTCGAACTCAAAATCCAACCCATTGGTTAACCTTTCAGGTGTTCCTGCAGGTAATTCCTGCTTGTATAAAAATCCTGCCGCATTAAAAACAACGGTTTTCCCATCTGGAGAAGTGGTTAACTGCCTCAACATTTTGGCCGAAAATTCATTATTAAAAACCTGTTGCTCAAAATGTAAGGCCTGTTGTACGGTTTGAATGGTATTGGCCTGAAAAGGAATAGTACTGTTGATTAAAGTGCCTATTTCTGTTTTTCTGATTTTTCCCCTGGCATAAAAAACAATGCTTTTGCTGTCTGGTGTCCATGCGAAATTAGGATAAACGCCGAAAATAGCCCAGGTTTCCTGCT
>NZ_DJDT01000020.1 GCF_002432345.1 Pedobacter sp. UBA5917 | reverse complement strand
GTTACCTTTCAGTGCGAAACCAACCACACAACCGTTCAGGAGGATTTTCCCGATCCCACAGGCAACGCTTGATGTAACCAAATCGATTAAACAGAACCAGGGATATTAATCTCCCGGTTTTTAACTGATCTAAAAATATAAGATTAATTTAAGAACAGCAGTAAGCTTTTGCTTACTGCTGTTTTTTGTTTTGTAGTATTTTAGGCTAACAACTGGTATTAGAATTTTTTAAAAGATTGTTTAAAAACTATTGCTGACATTCAAGGGGCCTGCTGTGCGCTGCAGTATTATCTGTATCAAGATTAAAATTGTTTGTTTGGATTACAGGCTCAACATCTGAAGCAACCAGACCATTGGGGCCAAAAATGATCTGGAATTTCACGGAATCTCCGATATTGATGCTGTTATGCATCAGTTCAAAATCAAAAAAAATGTCCTGGCCGTTTTCATCTTCGATAAAGCCTTTGTTAAAAACCGGATCAATATGTGTTACAATACCTTTTCTCATAACTGGTTTGGTTGATGTATGAATAAATAGTTATGTGAATATAACAGGTTTGTTACATTTAAGCAATAGTTTTTTGTGGGTTTAAATTTTCTTCATTATTAGTTCATAATCGATTCCAAAAAAAGCATTCTCGAGATAGATTTAGCTTCGCTGAGCACTTTGTGGTTCTCGACTTCGCTGCACTACGCTCGAAATAACGATAACTTGAGAGAAGTTAAATACTTTAACTCTATTTTATCGCCCCAAACGCTGCGAAATATGAGTTTTTATGCAGGATTTCTGTAACCTTAAATCCTACTTTTTGCAATAAGGCCAGCTGATAGTTTAACGAGCGTGGAGTATCTTCATAGGCAATATAATCGAATACCTTTTGCCTGTATTCAGGTCCGCCGAGGGTTTCAAGGTAGGCACCATAATGTTCCTGAAAAAGCTGATCAATCAAAGGTGAATCATGTGCGATAAGATCCGAAATCCAGATACTGCCCCCAGGTTTCAGTGCCTTATAAACTTTGGTAAATACCAGTTCCCAATCCGCATCAGTGCGTAAATGATGGAATGTAGCTGCTGCAAGTATAATATCAAAATGATTGTCGGGCAGATCAAGGTTACGCATATCGTCCTGTATCACCGTTACTTTTCCTGTTGTTTGGGCCGATACGCGTTCTTTCGCACGTTCGAGCATCGGTAAACTTAAATCATTTAAGGTGCAGTTAAGATCCGGGATCCTGCTCAGCATTTTTAAAGTATAATTGCCCGCTCCGCAACCAATATCCAAGAGTTCTTTGGCATTTGGGTTAATGTATTTTGCGGCACCGGTGCAAAGTTCCATGGTTATGGGTGCATCAATAGTGGTTTGCTGGCCGCTTTCCAGGTTGGAGAAACGTTCTACATCGTTATCAAATCTGGTTCTAATTTCTTCATTCGTTGCTTTCTGCGAATAATCTGTATCCATATTTTATTTTTTTTGATAAAGTTAAGGCTGTTAATCATATTTGTAAAATATCATTTTTTGCATAAATTGATACTTATTAGGTATTGTAAATATGGAACTCAGACATCTTTTGTATTTTAAAACCGTTGCAGAAGAGCTTCATTTTACAAAAGCCGCAACAAAACTCTTTATTTCGCAACCACCTTTAAGCCGGCAGATTAAAGAACTCGAAGAAGAGTTGGAGGTGCAGTTATTTGTGCGGAATAATAAACGCGTAATGTTAACCAATGCCGGAAAATACTTTAAGGCCGAAGTTGATGCCTTATTTGCCAGGCTCGAAGAAAGTAAGGAAACCGTAAGTAAAATACACAATGGTGTGAGCGGGGAATTAAAGATTGGATACATTAGCTCTGTATACCAGTCTCATCTGGCTGAAATTTTAAAATCCATGCAACAGGAATTCCCTTATCTAAAAACCAGTTTGTTCGAGGTACCTACGCTTACACAGATCAAAGAACTGGAAGAGGGGAGGCTCGATGTTGGTATTTTACGGGCACCTGTACTATCTGAAAAATTAAAAGTAGAATCGCTGTTTTTTGATCCTTTTGTGGTGGTTATTCCGTTAACCGATCAGCAATTCCGCACGAAAGAAGCTTTTGCCGATTTTTTAAAGAGCAGTCCTTTTATCTTTTTTAATAAAGATTTTGCCCCGCAGTATAACCAGAAACTAGTCGAAATCTGTAAAAGAATGGGCTTTACACCTGATATTACCCACGAGGCCAACAATGTACATTCTATATTGCAGTTGGTAGAAGCCGGATTAGGTGTATCTATTTTGCCATCATCCTTAAAAAAACAATATGCACAGTTGAAAGTGGCTTTTGTTGAGCTTAATGATATCCCTGTAAACACAGAAGTGGTACTGGCATATAAAGAATCCAATCAGCACCCGGCTTTGGCTTGGTTTATCGGGCACTACAGGGAGAGCCATGGCTCAAATCCAAGTGAATAATTGCCAATTTTACTATTTTACTTTGATTTGTCGCCACACACTGCAGGAAGGTTTCAAAGTAAATAACTGTTTCAAAATGAAAAAAATAACTGTATTTTCATCACAACTTTAAAACAAATAAAAAACAAACAACGCTCCAATGTTTAAAGATCCTTTTTCGTTCTATGGCAGAATCCGCCGTACCGAATACGCCCTAACACACATCATGTATTTTATCGTTTATTTCTTTGTAACGATGTTACAAGAGAATGGCACTTTTGGTGCCTGGATCAATATCATTATACTTTTACCATTTTACCTCATGATTTCGCAGGGCGCGAAACGTTGCCACGATCTGGGTAAATCAGGTTGGTGGCAGCTCATTCCATTTTATGGCTTAATCATGTTTTTCGGGCCCGGCGATTACGGTCCGAATGAATATGGCGATAACCCCAAAGGTGAGGGGAACGAAAGTTACGACGAATTTGGCTACGATGTTAAATCCGGTAAAATGATGGATATAAATGGTCATCAAACAGATCTGCAGGGGCAAGAGGTTAAGGCGGAGTAGGAGGTTTATATCGAATCCGTCATCTCGACTGCAGTGGAGGGATCTATAACAAATTTAGTTTCCTTTTCTAGCGCAAGTCTTAGTGCTGGGGGATATGAAGGTTGGGTGACTTGTGCTTTTAGGGCTAAGGCTTGCGCTAGATTTGGGTGATAAAAATTGAATTATGAAGAATGAAATCCAGTAGTATAATAGCCATAGAAAATAAAAGTATCATAATTACAGGGAAGTTTCCTTCTTCAAAGATTGACCTGGTAAAAGAGGTCTTAAATTTGGATAATTTCGATGAGTCAGAGATTATTGTATTCTGTGCTTTTTCAGAATATGAAATCCCCATAGGAACTGTTTTCAACTTTGTCGAAAATATGAATGGATATGTTTTAATCGAGGGAAAGATTACTTTAATTGGTGTAACACAACAATTTTTTAAACCATTTGATGCGATACCCAAGGGTTGGAAGACAATTTGTAAGTTTAAATTTGATATGGAAACGTCTTCTCTACTAACTCATTTACCACAATCACCCTCATGGTATCAAGATATTTCATCATTAAAATTAACACAAACGAATTATAAAATAAATGGATCTAAATTTAGTTGAAAAAGAAGTAGAAGATTATTTAAACCAAAAATATAAATATGATGATGACAGTTTAATTGTTTTAAGCGATGATACAATTGAAAGGGATACATATTGGGTGTTTTTTTATGTAAATAGAAAATATTTAGAAACAAACGATTTGTCGAATATTGTTGCAGGTAACTCGCCTATAATTGTAAATAAATTAACCGGAGAAAAGCACAATACAGGAACAGCTTATTCAATAGAATATTATATGGAAGAGTATGAAAAGAAATTTGTTTAACTAAGATTCAGCCCTTCCAGTTGTTTCAAAAGAAACCTTCTTCTCGGCGCAAATTGTAGTATTTGGCTCTTATATTTCCTTAAATGTCTTATATGGTTCAAAAACGCTATGCTTTTACGCTTATAATTTTTAATGAATGCCATTATTAATTTTTTACCATTTAAGGAATATAAGTGACATATAAGTTGTGTGGAGCAAATACCCACGCTATAATTTCTCAGGTGTTTTAAGGTGGCTTAGGTGGTCAAAAAAAAGATAAAAAATGTTGCTAGCGCAAGTCTTAATGGCTAGGATTAGCTGGTAGGTGATTTGTGCTTATTGTAGTGGAGAGATCTATAACAGATTTAGTTTCTTAGCTTTTAAACGTTCAATTTCCTGCAGAATTATTTGCTTTTCCAGCTTGGATTTGGTGAGTTTTACGGCCATTTTATAATGGAATATCGCTTTTTCGATATCCTGTTCAGTGTAAAGATGCCCCAGTAAACTCTGGTAATAACTATTGTCTGCCAGGTTTAGTTTTTGGGTTTCAGAAATGGCTTTTTCATTGCCATATACTTTATTGATAACAAATATTCTGTTCAGTTCGATTACGGGTGAAGGTGCTGTAAGGACCAGCTGATCGTACAGTTGTAAAATATGCTGCCATTTTTGTTCGTGATGGGGGATGGTATGCCAATAGGCTATTCCTGCTTCGAGGTGGTATTTTGAGACATCGTTTCCGTCAAAAGCATTTACGAGGTAATAATTGCCCCTGTCGATAAGTAATGTATCCCAGGTGCTTTTATCCTGCTGCTCATAAACTATGGCCTCGCCTTTATCATTAATCCTCGAATCCAATCGCGAACTTTGAAAACACATTAAAGCGAGTAAAGCATTAACTTTTGGGATGTTTGTTAACGGATTTTCTCTTAACATTAAGGTTAGCCTAATCGCTTCCGAACAAAGATCTTTCCGGATAAGCTGATCGTTTGTTTTCGAAAAATAACCTTCATTAAAAAGCAGGTATAACGTCTGTAAAACCGTTTCCAGTCGCGATTTAATATTGTTTTCGCTTAAAACCTTAATTTCGAAACTATCATTCCTAAGATTTTTTCTGGCCCTCAGCAACCGTTTTTTGATGGTTTCGGGCTTTGCCAAAAAAGCATTGGCTATTTCTTCGATCGTAAAACCACACAAAATCTGAAGTGCCAGGCAGGTTTGTGCCTCAGCAGAATTGGCCGGATTACAGACCGCAAAAATCATGGATAACTGACTATCTACCATATACTGGTTGTCAAATTCAAAATATTCTTCTTCCTGTATTTGTTGTTTGCTCACTTCACTTTTAACCTGCGTATCAAAAACTGAGCGGTGTTTAAAGTAGTCTTTCGTTTTATTTTGCGCAACGGTGTAAAGCCAGGCGGTAGGATTAGC
>NZ_DJDT01000017.1 GCF_002432345.1 Pedobacter sp. UBA5917 | reverse complement strand
AAGCGCTTTGGGTACTTTGGCGCTCCAAAGTACCATGCCGCCGCGGCATAGGAGCGGAAAAAATAAAAAAAATAAATTTCGGCGTAGGGGTAAATCTCTTATGAGTTGTAATAGCTCTAAATTAACAAATAGAGATACTATGATTCCTGCAATTATTATTTGGGTATGCAAGAAATATTTTGCTCCAAAAACCTACAAAAAATTTTCCTCCCAAAACCCGGTCAATCCGAGAGTTGTTGCTACGGCACTTTTTCTCATCTGTTCATTGTCGTCGGCTTTTGCGCAGCAGAGCAGGTTTAACATTAAACGTAATGGCGAGATTATTGGGCAGATGTATTTTCAACAGAAAGAAGAAGGAGAAAATACTTATTTAACCATAACATCTAAAGTACAAACCCGGTTTTTATTTAAAATCAATGTCGAAACAGAAGATCAGGCACATTTTAAAAATGGCAGATTACTTACCTCAAATGTAAACAGGATTGTAAATGGCAATGCCAAAGAAGCCAAAAAAACAAGCTGGCTCAATAATGTTTATCAGCTTAAAACCGGCGATAAAACGAGTACCCTCAGCCAGCCTATCAATTACAACATGATGTTATTGTACACCAAAGAACCGGTTAATATCTCCGAAATATATTCTGATAATTTCCAGTGTTTTATTCCCATTCAAAAAAATGGTGCACATCAGTACCGCATTAATCTTCCTGATGGAAATTATAACGATTACCATTTCGAAAACGGGGTCTGTAAACTCGTTATCGTAAATCACTCATTGTACACCATCAGAATGGAAAGGGTTTAATATGGAAGCTGTAGCAAATAAATACCTGCGGGTTTTGGTTACCGGGGCATCGGGCTTTATCGGCCGGAAATTATGTTTTGCCCTGGCGGAGATGGGTTACGATGTAATTGCGCTCTGTAGAAATGTAAATCATCCATTTTTGATGAAACACAGGAACATCCAGTTTGTAAAAGGGGATGTTTTGGATACCGAAAGTTTGGAAAATGCCATGAAAGACTGTTATCAGGTATACCACACTGCGGCAATGGCCAAAATGTGGTGCAAAAATGAGCAGGATTTCTACGATGTAAATGTAATCGGAACAAGAAATGTACTTAATTGCGCCTTAAAAACAGGAGTAGAGCGGGTAGTGCATACCTCAACCTGTGGCGTATGGGGACCGACATTAAATTTACCGGTTTCGGAGAATGATCCAAGAGCTGTTGGATTTCCGATCAGTTACGAACGGACCAAATACCTGGCCGAGCTGGAAGTTAAGGCATTTGTGAAAAAAGGTTTGGAAGTGGTTATTGTAAATCCCTCGAGGGTATATGGCGATGGGCCGATTACCGATAGCAATACCGTAAGTAAAATGGTTACAGGTTACATTAACGGTACCTGGCATTTTATTCCCGGCGACGGAAAAGCCATTGCCAATTATGCTTTTGTAGATGATGTAGTGGATGGACATATCGCAGCCATGAACAAGGGAAGAAACGGCGAACGTTATATTTTAGGCGGGATTGACGTTTCATTTAATGGCTTCTTCAACATTTTAAAACAGCTTACGGGCAAACAGCGGAGTTTATACAAAATCCCGGTAAGTATTATTAAAGCATATAGTTTGCTGGAATCGTTAAAGTCGAGACTCTTTAATCTTACACCGTTTTTCCTGCCAGAATTTGCCGATAGGTTAAAGTGCAATCAGCAATATTCGAGCAATAAAGCCATTGCCGAATTAAATTATAGAATAACTCCTTTTGCGATAGGTTTAGGGAAAACCATTAATCACTTTCAGCATAATTAGAAGAAATATCGTCCTCGTTTGTAACGAGGATGATCGTGAACCACATTTGTAATGTGGAAAGTAGAATTAGCACATCGATACAATCGACATGCTCACCAGTCCTCGTTGCAAACGAGGATGATAAACAATGCATATAGATAGAATTTTAACGATAGCATCTAATAATCTGTGTTTATCTGTGGCAAAAAAATAAAAGATATAAAAATGAAACAGTTAACAGCATTGATTACAGGGGCAAGTGAGGGTTTAGGTAAATCTTTCGCCATCGAATCGGCCAAACGCGGGCTCGCACTGGTATTGGTTTCGTTACCCAACAGCGGATTGGAACATTTAGTAAATTACCTTCGTGTGAACTTTAACAGCAAGGTGTACGGTATTGAAATAGATTTAACCAAAAGCAATGCCGCAAGCGAAATATTCGAAAAATTAAAGGAGCAGAATATCAGCGTTAACGTTTTGATCAATAATGCCGGTTTAGGGAACTGGAGCTGGTTTGAAGATAAAAATGTTGAGTTTTACCGTACACAGATCGATCTTAACATCACCAATACCGTACTGCTTACGCGTTTGTTTTTAAACCATATCGATAAAAGCACAGCAAGTTATATTTTAAATGTGGGTAGTTTGGGCGGACATTTTATCGTTCCAAAAAAACAGGTTTATGGAGCAACCAAGTCTTTTATTGGGTATTTTACCCGTTGCCTGCAGCTCGAACTTAGCGGTACAAATGTGCACATCAGTTTGCTGAGCCCTGGTGGCATTAATACCAAGCCCGAATTGTTGGTAATGAACAGCGAACTGAAGGGTTTCGCAAAAGCCACCATTTTAGAAGCCGATTATGTGGCCAAAACAGCTATGGATGGCATGCTGAAAGGAAAAAAAGAAATTATACCGGGTTTTGCCAATCGTTTTTTGCTCATACTTGATAAAATTATCCCAACCTTTTTAAAAGAAATCATTATTAGGCGTAAATTGAGGTCGATTTTAACAACATAGATCTAAAACCCGGAACCTGTAAGGTTTTTAAAACCTTGCAGGTTTAGCTTTATGGAAAGTAACGATACCCACCTTATCGGATTAATTAAAAGCGGTAATAAACAGGCTTTCGACGAAGTGTTTTTAAAGCACTTTAAAAGTCTGCATGCCTATGCTTTTACCATCACCAGGGAGAAAGATGATGCTGAAGAAATTGTTCAGAATGTGTTTGTGCGCATCTGGACAAAAAGGGATCAGCTTAATGAAGATGGGTTTTTAAAATCATTTCTATATCGTTCGGTACATAACGAAAGCCTAAATTACCTCAAACATCAAAAAGTGAGATCGAAGTTTAATATCCATTATGCAGATGCAGTGAAAAACGATACCGGAAATTTAAATACAGAGATTATGGCAACAGAGCTGGAGAAAAATATCCATTCGGCAATAAACGAACTGCCCGAAAAATGCAGAAATGTGTTTCAGCTGAGCAGGTTCGACCAGATGAAATACCAGGAAATTGCCGATGCGTTAAACATTTCTATCAAAACGGTAGAAAATCAGATGGGGAAAGCCTTGAAAATTTTGCGGCTTAAAGTGGTCGATTTCCTGATCCTCATTTTTATATTATTAAAATAAGCTTATGGATCAAAATTATACAAATATTAACGATGATGTGCTTGCAAAATACCTGCTGGGTGAGGCCATTGTTGCTGAAATTGAGCAAGTTGAAACTTGGGCAGCATCAAATCCGGATAACCGTAAGCAGCTGGAGGATTTCAGGACGATACTGGAGAAAAGCAAACTTCAGATCGATCATTCGATAAACGAACATCAGGCTTTGGAGCGGTTAAATATCCGTTTGCAGAAAGAAACAAAAACAATCAGTTATACATTTGTGCTGCGCTGGGTAGCTGTAATTGCTATCATTTTTAGTGTGGGCTTATTTTTCTATAACAATTTGATCGGCAATAAAATCGCTGTAAACAGCGATGGCGAAACTTTAACCCAGGTTTTGCCTGATGGTTCTACTGCGATATTGAACAAACAATCTTCAATATCTTTTGTAGGGGGATTTTTTAATAAAACCCGCGATGTGAAATTAAAAGGGGAAGCTTTTTTTAAAGTTAGTGCCGATAAATCAAAGCCTTTTATCATCAGCATTAACGATGTGCAGGTAACTGTGGTTGGCACTGCATTTAATGTGAGGGGAGATGGAAAAGGGACAACTGTAATTGTAGAAAGCGGTATTGTTAAGGTAAATAACCAAAGCGATAGTGTACGTTTAACCGCTGGCGAAAAGGTAGAAGTTAGCCCAAATCAGGCACATTTAACTAAAAGTGAAAATCAGGGTAAACTGTACAATTATTATTATACAAACGAACTGGTTTGCGATGGAACACCTCTTGCTGATCTGGTTGTAGCACTTAACGAAAAATTTAAGTCGAATATCGTGATCACTAATCCTGCATTAAAGACGCTTCCCATCAGTACCACCTTTAAAAACGAATCGCTTAAAGAAATTTTGGATGTAATTGCAGAAACGTTTAAAATAAAAGTAGAGCATGGGCAAGGTATAATCAAACTTAAATAAAGACTTATGCGTACGCTCAAAGTTATTGCTCTATTTCTCTTATTTTCAAATTGTTTGGTTAAAGCGCAGTCTACCTTATCCAGAAATATTTCCCTCAATATCGATCAGCAGAAATTGGGTTCGGTATTGGCTACTATAGAAGAAAAAGGTGGCTTCAGGTTTTCGTATAACAGTAGTATATTACCGGTTGATAGTTTGGTCAGTATCCATGAAAATAACCTGAATATTGCCGAAACCCTCGATAAATTATTAAAACACCGGTTCGAATACCGTCAGTCGGGTAATTTTGTGATCATCCGTTATGCGCCGCTTGAGCTGGTCCTGCTCGTTAACGAATCGGTTGGCAATCCCGAACTTTATACCATTACGGGCCAGGTTGTCGATAAGTACACCAATAAACCGATACAGGATGCCAGTATTTACGAAAAAAAACTGCTGGTTTCCGAAATATCTGATGGGAATGGCTACTTCTCTATGCGTTTAAAAAATATTACGCAGCCCATTTCGCTAACCGTGAGCAAAGAAAATTATAAGTCAACCATTACCCACTTTTTGGCCGAGGTAAACATTACGCCTAAAAAAGAAAAGGCGGGTGAATCATTTATCAGCGGAAATTTAAACGACGTAGAAAAAACCTGGCTGGGGAATGCACTGGTTACAGCACAACAAAAAATCCAGTCGATCAATATCGGTGGGTTTATTTCTAAAGCACCATTCCAGTTTTCGTTAATTCCAAGACTAAACTCACACGGATCATTAAGCGGACAGGTGGTAAACAAATTTTCGCTTAATGTGGTTGGGGCTTACAGTGCCGGGGTAGATGGTGCCGAAATCGGTTTCGGTTTTAATATCGATAAAAGCGATGTGCAATATTTTCAGTTTGCTGGTGGTTTCAATCTGGTGGGAGGGAATGTTCGTGGAACACAAATAGGCGGCTTTTTTAATTATGTTATAGGAGATGTTCAGGCCGTACAGATTGCTGCCGCTTATAATCGCGTGGGTAAAAGTTTCGAGGGTTTTCAGGTTGGCGGGGTTTACAATAAAGTGAATCAGGATTTCAGGGGCATGCAGGTCTCTTTGGGATTAAACGATATTGGCAAAAACTTTAATGGTTTTCAGGTTGGTGCGCTAAATATTGGCTCAAGATATCAGGAAGGTATCCAGATCGGTGTCGCCGGCAATATTGTGAACGGAAAATCGCGTGGCATGCAGATTGCCGGAATTGCCAATTTAAATAAAGAATCGGATGGATTAAATATAGCAGGACTTGCAAATTATACTGCAACTACTGCCAGGGGATTACAGATAGGTACAATCAATTATGCCAAAAAATTAAAGGGAGTACAGCTGGGGGTTTTTAATATTTCCGATCAAAATGATGGTTACTCAATCGGACTGATTAATGTTGCCTTAAAGGGCTATCACAAATTTAGTGTGGGCACCAACGAGAGTACAACTTATAATTTTGCATACAAGGGCGGGAGTAAACGTTTGTACAATATGCTGATGTTCGGTATGAATACAAAATCTTCCGAAAAAATATATACTGGTGGTTTAGGCTTTGGAAAAGAAATAAACTTCTTCCGAAAAATTTCCCTGAATCCTGAAGTCAGCACGCAGTGTGTGTACCAGGGCGATTGGGCTTATATTAATCTGTTGGGCAAGTTTGAACTTCCGGTAAATATCAGGTTAAATAAATGGCTCGCCATTCAGGGCGGTCCGTCGGTTAATGTGTATCACACTAAACAGGATACCAAAATCGGTGATTTTGGATTGCTACAGGAGAAACACCGTGATTTTACCTTTAAAGATCCGAGATATACAGGTTGGATAGGTTGGAGTGTGGGGTTGGTTGTTTTGTAGAGAGGTTCTTTTTA
>NZ_DJDT01000073.1 GCF_002432345.1 Pedobacter sp. UBA5917 | reverse complement strand
ACTTATGAGCACTGCAGAACGGTCACTTCACTCTAGCGCAAGTCTTAGCGCCAATTGCAAGAGCAAAGGCCTGACTTGTGCTTAATTTGAAGTTTAAAAGGCACAAGTCATCCAGCCCCGCAATCCTTTTCTCGAAGACTTGCGCCAGAAGAGGAGTCTGTTGATGATAGCGAAACGCAGTGGAACGGAGAGATGACGAAACTTTAGCATCAGATGGTAACATCTAACGCCACGAACAAACCTAGGCCTCCCTCCTGCTCTCTACCGTATACACAAAACTATCTGCCAGGTAGTAACCCAGATTATATTCGATAGGCCTGTCGCCCTGGTCGAAAACATAACGTTTTCTAAAAAGCAACGGACTGCCTGCTTCCACATCCAGTTTGGAGGCAATAAATTTATCGGCAGCCTTGGCACTGATCTCTTCCTTTGATAAATCGGCAATGATCGAATGATCCTTTTCCAGAATTTCGTATAGCGGCCGTTTAAAATCCTCATCGCCGGTAAGCCCTATCCTTGGATGAAAATAGGAAATAAAATAAACAAAAGGTCCTTCTGCTTTACCCCTCAAACGTTCCAGTTTTAAGACTTTTTTATCGGTACCGATATCAAAAAAATGCGCTAATTTTTCATCGGGCAGTACCCAGCTGATGTGAAGCTCGAAATTCCTGATCGGAATACCCCGAGCCTGCATTTCCTGCGAAAAACTTAACCAGTTACTGGCTTTCGAACTCACCGAAACTTCTGCAACCTTGGTCCCGATACCTTTTTTTCTGATTAGCAAACCTTCGTAAACGAGTTTATTCAGCGCCTGCCTAAGAGTAGTTCTCGAAATGGCCAGTTGTTTGGCCATATCCACTTCATTGGGCAGAAATTTGGTAGCATATTCCGGATCTTTGATCAGGTTCCGCAATAATTCTTCTGCCTGGATGTGTAAAGGAACAGGACTTTTATGATCGATAGAAAATTTCATTTTTTTATACTGCATCTCTTTATACAAGGGAATGCTAATGCATCTTAGCAAAGATAGAAAAAGCACCTATAATCAGAAACAATATGTATACATATGGATAAGCATCTCCATTTTATAACCCTAAAATTATAGCTAATAACCAATAATTAGTATTTAAAATCGATCAAAAAGCAATATTTTTAAAATTATTAGGATATATGTACATACATATATACATTTGTTTAATCATATTACATTACCCAATTTATGGAAGTAAAAAACAGCGTTGAAAAAGTACCGGTTATTAACACGTGGAGAAAAAGTGGAGAGAACATTTTACCAGTAAAGATTAATGATGTTAACCTACCGGCCGAAGGTTATAACATATATCCCGTACATCCTTTGGGCAAGAATAAAATTTTTAATGGTTATCCATCTTTGGCATTGTGGATTATTGAACAGAAAACCGTAATTATCGATGGTTATATCGGTGTATTCTGGCAGGAAATTGAATCTCTTTTACAACAGGAATTTACAAAACACCATATCAGGGTTAACTGGATCCGTTCATCAGCCAGCGTGAAAACTCCGCATGAGGTATCGCAAATGGTTGATCCTTTTCTGGGTGAAGCCCAAAGCGTTTGGGGCAAAAAGACATCATTAAAGCTTGCTGACTTTTTTAATTCAGACTACCACTTGATCCAACCTGATGCGACATACGAGATAAACATTGTTATCGGAATGGGTGCCGCATTGCTTAACTGGAATGCCCCGGTTATTTACCTCGAAATTCCTAAAAATGAGATCCAGTACCGCATGCGGGCGGGTTCGGTTGCCAACCTGGGGGCAAATGATGTTGCAGATGGTGCTGAAATGTACAAAAGATTTTATTTTGTGGATTGGGTGGTACTCAATGACCATAAAGTCCAAATTTTAGACCACATCAGTGTGGTGGCCGATGTGCAGCATCAATCTGATGTAAATTGGATACCTGCCAATGAACTGCGGAAAGGTTTAAAGCACATCAGTCAAACGCTTTTCCGGGTGAGGCCATGGTTCGAAGCCGGAGCATGGGGAGGCCATTGGTTACAGAAAAACATCGAAGGACTTAATAAAAACGAAAAAAACTACGCCTGGTCTTTCGAACTGATTGTACCCGAAAACGGTATCGTATTTGAAAGTGATGGTAACCTGCTGGAAGTAGCCTTTGATTTTTTGATGATAACCGAATTTCAATCGGTTCTAGGGAAACACGCCCCGGTTTTTGGAACAGAGTTCCCGATCAGGTTCGATTTTCTGGATACCATTGATGGCGGAAATCTTTCGGTACAATGCCATCCATCACTAAAATACATCAGGGAAGAATTTGGCGAAAACATCACCCAGGATGAAACTTATTATATTTTGGAATGTAAGGATGATGCTAAAGTTTACCTGGGCTTTCAGGAAGACATCAATCCCGCAGATTTTAATAAGGCTTTGATCAACAGCCAGCAATTTAACCGGGAAATTGATATAGAAAAATATGTTCAGGTACATGATGCCAAAAAACACGATCTTTTTTTAATCCCGAACAGTACTGTACATAGTGCCGGAGCCAATAACTTAGTGCTCGAAATCAGCGCAACACCCTACATCTTTACCTTTAAAATGTACGATTGGCTCCGTTTGGGATTAGATGGTAAACCCCGGCCGATCAATATTGAACACGCTTTTAAAAACCTCGATTTCAGCCGCAAAGGAAATGTTGTTACAGAGGAATTAATTTCAAAACCATCGGTAATCGAACAAGGAAATGATTGGGAATTAATCCATCTTCCTACTCATGAAGAACATTTTTACGATGTACATCGCCTGGAGTTCGATACGGAGATCACGGTAAAAACAAATAACGCCTGCCATATCCTGATGCTGGTAGAGGGTACGGCCATTAAAGTAAAAAATACTGATGGTAATATTACCTGTTTCAGTTATGCAGAAACTTTTGTTATACCCGCAGCAGCCGAAAGTTATATCCTAATTAATGCAGGCAAAGGCAGGGCCAAAGTAATTAAGGCATTTGTAAAAGATGAAGTGGATTTTGGACCAATATAAATCAGGCATTAACTAACGCTGCCGTCATCCTGAACTTGTTTCAGGATCTTTTATGCAATGCGATACGAGTAACAATAAATTTTAACCAAATTATAAAATATGAGTAACCAAAAAAGAAACAAAATACTTTTGATCACGCTGGTAGCATCGTTAGGAGGCTTTTTGTTCGGCTTTGATATGGCTGTTATCTCAGGTGTTTTGCCTTTGGTGCAAAAACAATTCGCCTTAAGCGCCTCGCAGGAAGGCTGGTTTGTATCTTCTGCACTGGTAGGCTGTATCATTGGCGTGGCCATATCAGGAGAGCTGAGCGACCGCTTCGGCAGGAAAAAACCACTAATTTTAACCGCTGTTCTTTTTGTAGCATCGGCAATGGGCTGTGCACTCTTCCCTAACCTCTCAGGTGTTATTGCTTTCAGGGTTTTAGGCGGGATTGGTATCGGTATCGCCTCAAATGTAGTTCCATTATATATTTCTGAAATTGCCCCGGCACAGATCAGGGGCAGGTTGGTAACTTATTATCAATTTGCGCTTACACTGGGTATCCTCGTGGCCTATTTAAGCAATGCCGCTTTGTTAAAGGATGCATCTGCCCCAAAGGTAGATCCCTCAGTTTTAGGCCATATTTTTAACCAGGAAGTATGGCGCGGCATGTTGGGTATTGGCGTAGTACCGGCTATTTTGTTCTTATCGGGATTATTGCTCATTCCCGAAAGTCCGCGCTGGTTAATGCAAAAAGGAAAAACCAATGAAGCAAAGCTCATTATTGCTAAAATTACCGGACAAAAATTGACCGAAATAAGTGCAGATCAGTCGATTTCAGAAAACAGTAATCCCAAAAGTTCGTATAAGGAATTATTTGCCCCATCTATGCGCAAAGCGCTATTAATTGGTATTTTGCTGCCCTTATTTTCACAGTTCAGCGGTATTAACGCCATTATTTATTATGGTCCGCGGATACTCGGCAATGCCGGCGTATCATTAAGTAATTCGCTCATCAGCCAGGTCATTTTTGGCATGGCAAATATGGCTTTTACACTTTTCGCCATCTGGAAAGTAGATAGCTGGGGCCGAAGACCGCTTTACCTCTTCGGTACTGCCGGAGCGGCCATTTCATTGATCCTTACCGGAATCTGTTTCTATTTTAATGCCACATCGGGCATCGGACTTTTAATATGCGTTTTGGCCTTTCTGGCTTGTTTTGCCTGTTCGATAGGGCCATTAAAATTTGTGGTTGCATCAGAGATATTCCCGGGCGCCATAAGAGGCAGGGCTTTGGCCATCAGTATTATGGTGATGTGGGTTGCCGATACCATTGTAGGGCAGCTAACCCCTATTTTACTGAACGAAATTGGCAGCGCAGGCACTTTTTGGTTTTTCGCCTTTTTCTGTATCATAGCTTTTATTGCGGTTTATAAATTGCTGCCCGAAACCAAGGGCAAATCGCTTGAGCAAATCGAAAATGATTGGAAAGCAGGTGATGATAAGGAAGTGTTTTTTCATTAATAATGTATCGGATTTATGAAAACGATGTTAAAAATAAGATCTAAGCTTGTCATTCTATTGCTGGTCAATTTAATTTATAGCCCTTTAAAGGCACAAACCGACCGTGACTTGTTGGCTTATGCCGATCCTCGTATCGGTACGGCACACAGTAGATGGTTTTATTTTACACCAGGTGCAGTGCCTTTCGGGATGGCCAAACCAGCCCCCTCAACCAATGGCTCTTACGGCAATAAAAGTGGCTGGGAAGCGGTAGGTTACGATCAAAGACATACCTCGATCGAAGGTTTTGCCAATTTCCACGAATTTCAGATCGGGGGAATCGTTTTTGCCCCATCAACCGGAAAACTCCAAACCCTGGCCGGAAGTTTAGAACAGCCCGAAACAGGTTACCGTTCTACTTTCGACCATAAAGATGAAACCGCTATTCCGGGTTACTATTCGGTATTTTTAAAAGATTATGGTATCAAGGCCGAACTTACGTCAACCAAAAGGGTTGCATTCCATCGCTATACATTCCCAAAATCTAAACAGTCAAATATCATTTTCGATATCGGGCACCAACAGGGCGAAAGCGGTGAAGTAAGCGATGCAAAGGTATACCTCGCACCAGATGGTAAAATTGAAGGATATGTAATTACGCAGCCGGTATATGTACAAAAATATCAGTCAGGCGCATCGGTTAAAATGTATTTTTCGGCCGTGGCAAGCAAAAAATGTATCGCTTATGGCGCATTTAACGGTAAAAATATTAAAAAGGGTAAAAAAGAGGCCAATGGAAAAGGTGCAGGTATGTACCTTACCTTCTCTACCCATCAAAATGAAAGCATCATGTTAAAAGCCGGCCTTTCTTATACCTCTATCGAAAATGCAAGGCTAAACCTTAAACAAGAAGCGGCACAACTATCATTTAATGATGCTAAAGAACTGGCACTTAATACCTGGGCAAGCTATTTGGGAAGAATCAGGGTAACATCAGCCGATAAAAACAACCTGACCAAATTTTACACCGGACTCTACCATGCATTATCAGGCCGTGGACTGGCAAGCGATGTAAATGGCGCTTACCCTAAAAACGACGGCACAATCGGCCAAATCCAACTTGATAAAAACAATGTGCCGGTACACAATCATTACAATACCGACGCCATTTGGGGCGCTTTCTGGAATTTAACCCAGCTCTGGTCTTTGGCTTACCCTGAATATTATTCGGATTGGGTTAAAAGCCAGTTATTGGTATATAAAGATTCGGGATGGCTTGCCGATGGCATCGCAAATAGCCGTTATGTATCAGGCGTGGGCACAAACTTTGTGGGTTTGGCCATGGCCTCGGCATATGCATCGGGCATTCGGGATTTTGATGTAAAAATGGCTTATCAGGCTGCACTTAAAAATGAATTACAGTATGCTAACCGGCCCTTCGGCGCAGGTAAACCCGACTTGGATAGGTTTTTAAAATACGGTTATGTAAATCATCTGGATGAAGGTACCGGAGCAGATGAAAACTGGAAATTTTCGGCCTCCCACACGCTCGAGTATGCCTTTAGTTGTTATGCAGTTGGCCAATGGGCAAAACTTTTAAATCAAACAGA
>NZ_DJDT01000075.1 GCF_002432345.1 Pedobacter sp. UBA5917 | reverse complement strand
TGAAGAAAACATGGAAATTTCTGCAAAATATTTTGAGCGCATGGCAAAAATGAACATGACAATCGAAATTGAGCTTGGTGTAACCGGTGGTGAAGAAGATGGTGTGGATAACAGCGATGTAGATAGCTCAAAATTATATACCCAACCTAGTGAAGTAGCTTATGCTTACGAAGAATTGAGCAAAGTTTCTCCTCGTTTTACTGTAGCAGCTGCTTTCGGTAACGTACATGGTGTTTATAAACCAGGTAACGTGAAATTGCAACCGGTGATCTTGAAAAATTCTCAGGATTTCATCAAAGAAAAATTCAATTTAACTGCAGAGAAACCGATCAATTTCGTTTTCCACGGTGGTTCTGGTTCTTCACAGGAAGAAATCAGGGAAGCAATTTCTTATGGTGCGATTAAAATGAATATTGATACCGACATGCAGTGGGCATTTTGGGAAGGTATTTTAGAATATTACAAAAAGAATGAAGCTTATCTTCAAGGCCAGATCGGTAACCCTGATGGCGATGATAAACCAAACAAAAAATATTACGATCCACGTGTATGGTTGCGTAAAGCAGAAGAAACATTTGTTAAACGTTTAACACTTGCTTTCGAAGATTTAAACTGCGTAAACGCAAACGATAAACTTTAAATATGAACATTTTTAAATGCTGAACTTACATTCAGTCATTTAAAAATCAATCATTCAGTAATTAAACAAAGCGCCATAGGTTTCAAAAACTTATGGCGCTTTTGTTTGTTTTATGGTTATATTTAAGCAAACAAATTTGTAATGGCAAAATCTAAAAGCGACACCAGGAAAAATAATTTTTTTGAGAAATTTGCCAATGCGGCAACCAAGTTTACCGGCAGTTCTGCTGCATTTATCAGCGCAACGGCAATTGTGGTAATTTGGGCGTTAAGTGGCCCGATTTTCAATTATTCTGAAACCTGGCAACTGGTAATCAATACGGGTACTACAATTATCACCTTTTTAATGGTTTTCCTGATCCAGAAAGCACAGAACAAAGATGGTAAGGCAATCCAGTTAAAACTTAACGAACTAATTGCGGCGCAACAGGGTGCAAGTAACCGGATGGTTGATATTGAAGACCTGAGCGAGAAAGAATTGGATCAGTTGCATAAATTTTACGTTACGATTGCTACACTTGCCAAAAAAGAGGCCGATATTCATTGCTCGCACTCGATAGATGTAGCCAAAGAGCTAAATGAATTGAAATTAAAATCGAATAAACACTTTAAACACCACGATAATGAGTCTGCACGTTCAAAAAGTTAACCATCCCGAAGATTTAGATAAAGTATTTGCTATCCGTAAAATTGTATTTGTAGACGAACAGAACTGTCCGCCCGAATTAGAATGGGAGCATGAAGATGAATCAACACATTTTCTGGCCTCAAGCAACGGACAACCTTGTGGTGCCTGCAGATGGCGTAAAACCGATGCCGGTTATAAACTGGAGCGTTTTGCTGTATTAAAAGATTTCAGGGGGCAGGGTGTAGGGCGTGCATTAATCGCCGAGGCTTTATCCGATCTGCCTGAAGACGCGCACTATATTTATTTGAACTCGCAATTAGATGCAATGAGTTTATATGCAAAATTTGGATTTGTAGCCGAAGGAGATCAGTTTGAAGAAGCTGGTATACAGCATTTTAAGATGGTTAAGAAGGTTTAATAGTTTTTAATTCCATCGTCATCTCGACCGGAACGCAGTGGAGCGGAGAGATCTATCTCGAGACAGATTTCTCGACTTCGTTGCACTTCGCTCGAAATGACGAGTTTGGGAAAGAATTAGCAAAAAAATCACCCAAATACCTTTCCCGATAAAGCAATCGCCTCAGCCCAATTACCCATATCAAGGTTTAAACTTTCTCCCTGCGCATTTAAAAAGCTGATTACGTCTTCGGTCGCGATATTGCCGGTGAGGTCGTCAGCCGCCATTGGGCAGCCTCCAAATCCTTTTAAAGCAGCATCAATACGTTTAACACCCGAATGATAAGCCGCTTCTATTTTTTCGAAACGTTCGACAGGAGTGGAGTGTAAATGGATCCCGATTTCAGTATGGATATACCTCGAAATGAGCTTGGGTAATATGCTTTCAATTTTTTCGGGTGTAGAAACGCCAACCGTATCTGCCAAAGATAAAATTTCTACACCTTTGCTTACCAGAACATCGGCCCATTTTTCTACAATTTCGTAATTCCACTCGTCGCCGTAAGGGTTTCCAAAACCCATTGATAAATAAACGACTGCTTTTTTATTGTTTTTTGCGCATAAATTAAGCATTTCTTCAACAGTAGTTAAAGATTGTGCAATGCTGGAGTTGGTATTGCGCTGCTGAAAGGTTTCGGAGATAGAAAAAGGGAAACCAAGGTAATCGATCTCCTGATACTTTACAGCGCTTTCTACGCCCCTTAAATTGGCTACAATGGCCAAAAGCTTGGTTGAAGTGTTACTTAAATCTAATTTTGCCAAAACTTCTGTTGTATCAGCCAATTGAGGAATCGCTTTAGGCGAAACAAAACTGCCGAAATCGAGTGTATCAAAGCCTACCTGAAGCAAAATATTTAAATATTCGGCTTTAAGGTTCGTAGGAACAAAATCGTGCAGCCCTTGCATGGCATCGCGCGGGCATTCTACTAATTTGAATTTATTTTGGCTCATATTTTTGGCTAGAGAAACTTTTAGCAAAGTAAGGAAAGATTTGGTAACTCTGGTTCATGGTCGATGGTTTTATGGTTCATGGTTTATTAGTTCATGGGGCATAGTCAGATGGTTGATAGCCATCATGCGTTATGATCTTCCCAAATCAATCGAATTAACGGCTAGATTATGAATCAGAAAACAATCATGATCAATAAGGCCATCGCTATAGGGAGTGAGACCATGAACCAACAAACCATTAACCATGATCAATAAGGTGATCGCTAGGTACCAATGAACAATTAACAAATGAACTAATGAACCTCTTTCGGAACTTCCTCTCTATAATCAACGCTTCTATCTTTGGCAAAAGTTCTGATAATCAAGCGCGTTCCGCGGTCGTAGCTGAAATAACTCCAGATCCAGTTTACAAAAACAATAATTTTATTACGGAAGCCTACCAATGTCATTAAGTGTACAAACATCCAGGTAAACCAGGCAAAAACACCCTGAAAACGGATTTTACCGATATCTACCACTGCTTTATTTCTTCCTACGGTGGCCATTGATCCTTTATCGAAGTATTTAAATTTCTCCAAAGGTTTATTCTCCTGGATATTGAGCAGGTTTTTGGCCAGGTGATGTCCTTGTTGAATAGCAGCAGGAGCAACCCCAGGGTGACCGTTTGGTGTTTCCTCATCGATAATGGCCGCAACATCTCCAATGGCATAAATATTCTGATAACCTGCCACCAGATTTTGGGTGTCAGTTTTTAATCTTCCACCGCGAACTACTTCAGCCTGATCTAAACCAGCTAAAACTTCACCTTTAACACCGGCACTCCAGATTACCGTAGAACTTAAAATGGGCGCTTTATCCTGCAAGGTAAGCGTATGCCCATCATAACCAAGTACACGCGTTTGGTTCATTACCTGAACGCCCATGTCGGTAAGGAAATCTTTTGCTTTTTTCTGTGCCTGTGGAGACATTACACCCAGCAGTTCCGGAGAATTCTCTACAAGATAGATATTTACCCTGCTGAGATCCATCTCGGGATAATCGTTCGGAATAACGTGCTTTTTAAGCTCTGCAATAGCTCCAGAGGTTTCTACACCTGTTGGACCGCCGCCCACCACTACAAAGTTTAATAACGCGCTTTTTTTATCGAAATCTTTTTCGATCAGTGATTTTTCGAAATTCTGTAAAATCAAACTCCTTAAATCCAGTGCTTCGGGGATTGATTTCATCGGCATTGAATTGGCCTCGATTTCTTTATTGCCAAAGAAATTACTGGTAGAGCCGGTGGCGATAACAAGATAATCGTAGTTAACCCTGCCTATATCGGTCTGTAAACAGTTTTCTGCAGCATTTACCTCTGTAACCTTGGTTACGCGGAAAATGAGGTTTTTTTGTCCTTTAAAAATCTTACGTAAGGGAAAAGCGATAGAATCGGCTTCCAAACCGCCTGTGGCTACCTGATAAAGCAGTGGTTGAAAAGTGTGATAGTTATGTTTATCGAGCATAACCACCTGAAAAGGCTTGTTTTTTAATCGTTTAGCTAACTCAATCCCGCCAAATCCACCGCCAACAATAACTACTCTAGGGTATTCGCTTTTAGGAAGTTGTAAATCCATTTTCGTATCGGTTTATCTATTGCTAATGTAACAAAAAGATAGCCAAAAGGTTTAAAAAAGGAGGTTTTGGCAGCTATTTCGGAGGAATAACCAATATATAACGCTGGTATGACGAAGGAGATTTTTAAACCTGGTAGGTTTTTAAAACCTATCAGGTTTTGCACAAAAAAAAGCGCCCCGATTGCTCGGAGCGCTTATATATTTTAAGATTTTTGGATCTTATTTTTTCTCTGCAGAACTACCCAAATCGATTACGATAGGAGTAGAGATACATAGTGATGAATAGGTACCAATGATACGGCCGATTAACAAGGCGAAAATGAATCCTCGGATGCTATCGCCACCAAAAATGAAGATGACCAATAATACGAAGAATACGGTTAATGAAGTTAAAATGGTACGGCTTAAGGTACTGTTCAACGCGAAATTGATCAGGTTGTTGCGCTCTTCGCCATGTAAATCTTCTTTACCAGCTTCTTTTAATTTCTCACGGATACGGTCAAATACAACAACTGTCTCTGTCATGGTGTAACCCATTACCGTTAAAATTGCTGCGATAAAATCCTGACCGATTTCTAATGAGAACGGCATAATACCATCTAAAATAGTGTAGAAAGATAATACCATTAAAACGTCGTGGAATAATGCGATTACCGCACCTAAACCATACTGCCATTTTTTGAAACGTACTACGATGTAGATAAACATGAATAAACATG
Organism: Pedobacter sp. UBA5917; assembly: GCF_002432345.1. Classification (GTDB taxonomy): domain Bacteria; phylum Bacteroidota; class Bacteroidia; order Sphingobacteriales; family Sphingobacteriaceae; genus Pedobacter. The sequence goes on along the minus strand of NZ_DJDT01000075.1, from coordinate 2,829 downwards.
AGATCAATACTGCGTAGAATGCGCCGTTTACGATATCACTTGCGATAATAGGAGTTACTTTCTGCGAGCTTACGATTTCATATTTAGAACCTGCCAAACCTTTGTTTAAAGCATCTTCTACAACTTTATCAGTTTTAATGTCCTGATCTTCGATGTGGAAAGTAGTGGTGATTTTAACCTGACTGTCTTCGCCGGCAGTTTTAACCTCTGGAGTTTCGTTACCGAAAACCGGGGTTAATTTAGATTTTAAATCTTCGGTGCTTACGGCTTTATCGAAGTGAACTAAATAAGTTCTGCCACCTTTAAAATCAACACCAAGATTTAAACCACCGTTTTTGAAGTACATACCAATACCGGCCACAATGATGATGGTAGAGATGATGTAGTAAATTTTACGACGGCCAACAAAGTTAAATGCTAAGTTTTTAAATGCATTACGGGTTAAGCTGTTATCGAAGTTGATTTCGATTTTGCGATCTAAGAACGATTGGAAAATTACTCTTGAGATGGCTACAGCAGCAAATAATGACGAAAGGATACCGATACACAATGTAGTTGCAAAACCTTGTACCGGACCACTACCAAAAACATAAAGGATAGCACCTAAAATGAATAAGGTAACGTTTGAGTCGATAATTGAAGGCATTGCGTGTTTGAAACCTTCTTTAATGGCAGCAGCAACGCTTTTGCCATGAGCAAGTTCTTCACGTACACGTTCGAAAATAAGGATGTTTGCATCAACCGATAAACCAATGGTTAATACGATACCGGCGATACCAGGTAAGGTTAACACAGCGCCCAATGATACCAAAATACCGATTACGAAGAATAAGTTGATTAACAATGCGAAGTTAGCAACCCAACCAGCACGATGATAATACAACGCCATGAAGATCAGAATTACGATAAACGCAATTACGAAAGAGATTAAACCATCGTGGATAGCTTGTGCACCCAAAGTTGGACCAACAATATAGCTACCGGCAATACGTGCAGGAGCAGGTAATTTACCAGCTTTTAAGATGTTTGATAAATCTTTGGTATCTGCCTGTGTAAAGTTACCGGTGATAGAAGAAACACCGCCAGCAATTTCGTTCTGTACTGTAGGTGCAGAATAAACCTGATTATCCAATACAATAGCGATTGATTTTTTGTTATTCGGATCAGCAGCAGCTTCGGCAGTAATTTTTTTCCACTTAGCAGAACCTTCGCTGGTCATGTACATGGTTACCTCTGGTTTACCTTTTTGATCGAAGTCGGCACGCGAATCGCTGATTGCTTCACCACCTAAATCAGGTTTGCCATCTGCACTTACCACTTTAATGGCATACAGTTCGAAAATTTTAGAACCTTCCCTTGGTTTAACGCTCCACATAAATTTCATCGTAGATGGAATTGCAGCAGCAACCTCAGGCATTCTTAAATATGCATTAACTTTTGCAGTATCTTTTTGTAACGACATACCAACAACTGCACCTGGCATTAATTGTTGCTGTCCGTTTTGTCCCTGATAAATAGGAAGGTTAAGAACTGCGTAAAGCGGGTTAGATTTTAATAACTCAGCTCTAACCGCTGTAGAATCTTTTTTACCTAAACCGGCAAGTTTACCGCCTTTAGCTGTAGTATCTTTAGTAGCGGCTTTTTCTAAACCGGCTAATTTACCACCTGCAGCCGGAGCAGCGGTTGTATCTTTAGTTGCAGGAGCATCAGCTTTTAATGTTGCAGCTAAGGTTTTATTAATGTTTTCTAACAAAGGTGCAACTTCCTGTACCTGGTATACCTGCCAGAACTGTAATTCTGCAGAACCCTGTAAAAGTTTAGCAATACGCTCTTTATCCTGCACACCTGGCATTTCGATAAGGATACGGTTACTACCTTCTTGTTTTTGCATGTTCGGACTTACTACTCCGAAACCATCAATACGCGAACGTAATACTGTAAACGAACGATCGATAGCGCTGGTTGCTTCTTTTTCTAAGAAAGATTCAACGTCGCCATTGCTTGCGTTTGGTTTTAATTGCGATGCGTTATCCTGATTTGAGAAGAAATCAGCAAGTTTTACACCTGGACTTAATTTTTCAAATTCATTAACGAAAATTTTGATGTAGTCTTTACCACCAGCGTTTAACTGGATCTGTGCGTTTTGAACTGCTTTGTTAAAGTTTGCATCGGTAGGGTTGCCCGCTAACGATTTAACCAATTCAGCTAACGATATCTCCATCGTTACGTTCATACCGCCTTTTAAGTCAAGACCTAAGTTAATTTCTTTCGCTTTAACCTCGCTGTAAGTAAATCCAACAACTGGATAAACTTTCTCGGTACTCATCGAATCTAAGTAAGCCTTTTCTTTGGCTAAGTCACCTTTCGCATAGTTTTTTGCGTCTTTTTCTACCTTGGATGCTACCAAAGTAAAAGAAAGTGCATACGCACAAACGATAGCCAATACTATCGCTATAAACTTAATAAAACCTTTTCCTTGCATTGTTTGTTTAAAATAATTTTGTCTTTCGCTGTTTTTTAACAAGTCGGCAAATCTAATTAAATTTTTAAATTATAGAACCCCTTAATTGATAATTTATTAAGATTAATTTCCAACATGGAATTATCGCTGCTGAATCTCAACGTTGAAGTAGTTTCAAAGCATATTATACGTTGATTTATTAAGAAAGCAATTACTGTGATTTTTGGACTTGATTCGAGGTAGCTAAGGTTCCCAAGCCCATAGAAAAAAGAGAGGCATCAACCGTCAGTTTTAGTTCGCAGCCGAAGAAAGCGATCATTTTAGCTCCATTGTCCAACCCGATCGGCATGCTGAATTTATTTCAGCAT
>NZ_DJDT01000296.1 GCF_002432345.1 Pedobacter sp. UBA5917 | reverse complement strand
ATTTAACCACCGAGTCCACAGAGAAGGACACAAAATACACTGAGTTGAGCATACATTATTCCGTGTTTTCTGTGCATCCGTGGCTTTTAATATGATCTCTCTGCGTATATCTTCTTAAATCTGCGGGAAAACATTTGCGCTTTGGTTCCCACTGATTTCGCTGATCGCCGCAGAGGTAGGTCCATTTTCCATATTACATTTTCCATTATTTAACCACCGAGTCCACAGAGAAGGAGACAGAACACCGAGTTGGGAATACATTATTCCGTGTTTTCCGTGCATCCGTGGCTTTTAATATTATCCCTCTGCGTATATCTTCTTAAATCTGTGGGAAAACATTTGCGTTTTGGTTCCCGCTGATCACCGCAGCGTTTTATCCCTTTTCCATCTTACATTTCCCATCATACATCACCTTTTATCTCCCTCCGAGAATCTTTCAAGAATTTCCATAGCCTTTTCAGCATCTTTCGGGCCCACAAAAATATGGTCGTGATAGAAACCCGCAACTACATTACAACTGATTTTTTTGGCGGCAAGGGCAGTAGAAAATGCTGCAGTTAATCCAACGGCTTCCAAAGATGAATGCACACTAAGCGTGATCCACGAAAAAGTGGAATGATAGGCAATATCAAGGCTATCGGCATAAACCTTTTCCAAAATCAGCGTATTACCTTCTTCCTCCCTAAATAACATCACGATATTGGACGGATCAAATCCCGCGATATCGCCTGTGGTGTAAAATATATATTCCCCCGGATTCAGTTTCGGCTTCATCGTTTTCAATAGTTTTTCCAGGTTTTGTTCTCCGTTCATGTTAATTCCTTCTAATACCAACAAAATTAAGCAAATGCATTAATGGTATATTTTATTAAGAAGTTATATGCTCATTTTTTAACAAATGTTAAATTTTTCGGAGGGGGAGCTACTGGATCATTCCACCAAAAGCTCGAACAAACTCACCGGATTACCATGGTAATGCGAAGGCAGCTGATCTGTGTTTTTTAAATCGTACAGGCCCAAAAATTCAAATCCCATTTTGGTATAATGCTTGATCAGGCCTTCGTTTTGGCCAACTGTATCCAGTCTTACATAAATTTTGCCGTTTGCTTTTGCATATCCCTTTGCCCAGGTTACAATCTGGGCAACCATATTTTGTCCCTTAAATTCGGGACTGGTAGCAATGCGATGGATATAAACCGATGGATCGGCATTTTTCTCTTCCCATATCTGTGGATCGTCAAAAGTTGTGGCCCATACACAGGCTGTTTTTCCATCTATGGTTATTTTCCATTGCCGGTTCTCTTTTATCTCCGTTTCGATCAAAGAAGTCTCGAATTTTGGCCAGTGCAGGGTATATCTTGTTTTCTGGAAAGCCGTTGCGTTTTCGTATAAACGGAAAATTTCTGCAATATCTGCTGTGGTGCTGTTACTGATGTGCATATTGTTGATCGTTAGGTTGATTATTTATTTAGCGAATTTTTTTGAGCAGGCAACGCAGATGATAATTCCAACGGTTACCGCAAGCATATTTAAACTTACTTCTTCGTGCAATAGCGTAGCGGCAAGTGCCAACCCAAAAAATGGTTGTAACAGTTGCAATTGGCCTACAGTTGCGATACCGCCCTGTGCAAGGCCTTTATACCAGAAAATGAAGCCGATAAACATACTGAACAATGAAATATAGGCCAAACCCAGCCATGAATCTACACTGATTGCCTGAAGTGAAACCGGTGTAAATACAAATATTAAGGGAAGCATGAGCGGAAGGGAAATGACCAATGCCCACGAAATTACCTGCCAGCCACCAAGGGTTTTCGACAAATGTGCACCTTCTGCATAAGCTAAACCACAGAGTACAATTGCCGCGAGCATAAGGAGATCGCCAAGCGGTGATGCATTGATGCCCTGATAAACCGCATAACCGATGACCAGTAAACTCCCCAATACCGAAAAAAACCAAAAAATAGGCTTTGGACGTTCGCCACCGCATAAAACCGCAAAAATGGCCGTTACCAAGGGCAATAAACCCATAAATACCAGCGAATGTGCCGAAGTAATATGCGCCAGGGCCAAAGAACTTAACAAAGGGAAACCGATTACGGCGCCAAATGCTACAATAACCAATGAGCCTAAACTACTTCTGGCCGGACGTTTCTCTTTAAGTACCAACAGTACTGTAAGTGCCAGTAAGCCTGCTATTGCCGCCCTTGCAACGGTTACAAAAAACGGACTCATACCCATTACTGCTATTTTGGTGGCCGGCATCGATCCGCTAAAAATCAATACCCCTATAAAACCGTTAAGCCATCCGCTCGGAATTTTGTTGGTAGCCAGGCTACCTGTTGTTGTGGTAATCATATCTAAAATTTGCTTAACCAAAAGTGCTAAACAGAAATAGGTAAATACAGTATCAGTTTTGTATATTTGGATGGACACAGTTGCTTTATGAAAAAAGTTTTTAGGTACAATGAAATTGCAGATGGAATAGCTGCCCAGATCAGGAATGGTATTTTGAAGGTTGGCGATAAGCTGCCGTCTGTGCGCATGCTATGTAAAGAACATGCCATTGGGATGAACACGGCCAAAAGGGTATTTTTAGAACTCGAAGCACAGTCGCTCATTGATCCAAAACCACAATCGGGTTTCTTTGTAAGCAACCGTTCTGTGCAGCGGCTGCCACTCCCGGCGGTAAGTAAACCGGCACAGATGCCTGGTTATAACGAGCCCGAAGAACTGATTACCAAAGTATATTCGAGTTTGGGAAATAACGATATTACCAATTTTTCAATCGGTATTCCTTCCGGCAACCTCTTACCACTGGCCAAACTTCAAAAACAGATTCTTCAGGCCAGCAGATCACTGCAAGGTGGCACCGCGTACGAACCGCTTCAGGGCAATGTACAATTGCGCCGGATGATTGCCGTACGCTCGCTGGGTTGGGGAGGTAATTTAAACGAAGACGACCTGGTTACCACGAGTGGCGGGATGGGAGCGCTTTCTTTTTGTATGATGGCACTTGCAAAACCCGGCGATACTGTTGCCATCGAAAGCCCGTGTTACCCGGGGATTTTCCAGTTGGCCATTAGTTTGGGTTTAAAGGTACTCGAGCTACCAACACATCCGGTTACCGGTATCGAAATTGACGCCCTGAAAAGACTGGTTTCCAAAATCAATATCTGTGTGCTGATTCCAAACTTTAACACACCTTTGGGCAGCTGTATGCCCGATGAGCATAAAAAAGAAGTAGTGAAAATATTGGCCAAACATAATATCCCATTGATTGAAGATGATGTGTATGGCGATCTTTATTTTGGTACACAAAGGCCAAAATGCTGCAAAGCTTTCGATACCGAAGGTAATGTGCTGTGGTGCAGCGCCATTTCGAAAACATTGGCGCCCGGTTACCGTGTAGGTTGGGTAGCACCCGGAAAATACAAGGATAAAATATTAAAATTGAAACTGGTACACGCCATTGCCACACCTTCACTGGTACACGAAGTGGTAGGGAATTTTTTTAAAAGCGGGCGTTACGATGTTCATGTTCACCAGATGCGCCGTACCCTGATGGGAAATTATCAGCGTTTTAGCCATGCCATTGCAACTTATTTCCCCGAAGGGACTAAAATCAGCCGCCCTCAGGGAGGTTTGGCGATATGGGTAGAGCTCAAAAAAGGAACCGATACCGTAAAACTTTACGATCTGGCCATGAAACAGAAAATCAGCATTTCACCCGGACGTATGTTTACCATGCAGGATCAGTTCGAAAACTGCCTGCGCATCTGCATGGGAATGCCCTGGACGGATGAAATCGAATTTAAACTCAAACAACTGGGCTATCTGGCAAAGATGCTTTAACTGAGTAGCTCCCTTACAATGCGTCATTCCCAACTTGATCCGATAGCTATCGGATGGGAACTACGAAGTGCTCAGCGCAGCTAATCTTAAGGCGTTTGATGGGCCGCCAAGAGTCGTCATTGCGAGAAGGCTTTTTCAGCCGACGAAGCAATCTTTCTTGCAATAATTGCCCGCAGGAAAGATTGCTTCGTCGTACCTCCTCGCAATGACGACTCTTCTTATGGGGTCTGTCAATGATATCAACGAGTAAAGCAGCTACGAAACCCAATCCGTGTTTTTCCGTGCATCCGTGGCAAAAAAATAAACAGAGGCAAAATATGTCTTCACTTTTATTAATGAATCCTTAACATGTAATTAATCAAATCATAAAGTGGGGCCTCTAGTTTTGCTGAAAACAGAAGCATCCATTTTTATGGAATATCCCTTACTTTCAGATCAACAGTTATTAGAGGAATGTTCCCGCGACAATCTGAAAGCTTTTAATGTTTTATTCGATCGTTATTTTACCAAACTTTACCGGTATGCACTGGGTTACGTAAACGACGAGTGTTTTGCAGAAGAGGCCATGATGGACCTTATGATGTGGATATGGGAGAAAAGGCACAGTCTAAACATCCAGGGAGAATTTAAGCATTACATTTTTAGGGCTGCAAAAAATGCCACCATAAAGGCCATCAGGAAAAAGGCAATCCAAAGCGCTCCGATAGAAAGTATCGAAAACCACATTTCCTTTACCAGCCATACGGCCGATCACGCCATTTTAACGAGCGAATTGGAACAGTGTTACCAGAATGAACTTGATCTTTTGAGTCCACAGCGCAAAATTGTTTTTCAATTGAGCCGGGAAGAAGAATTGAGTCATGCCGAAATTGCCGATAACCTCGATATTTCCATCAACACGGTAAAAAACCACATCAAATTTTCGTTAAACCATTTCCGCAAAGGTTTTTTAAGGTATAAAGATGCAGCCTTAATTATCGGTATTATGCTTTTTTTACGTTAGTAATCTGAGTTCGATTAATGCTAAATAGACGTTATTCCGATGTCAATCCTATCGTATGGGTGTATTTTTTTAAGGCGTTACGCTAACTTGCTTTGAATAACATAATTGGTTTTACCGAAGAACGACCGTCAATCCCAAGTGCGGGAAAATCAAAAAAACAGTAGCAAAACAGTACAATTGGCATTGCCAAACCTAAAACGCAGTGGTTTTGTGCAGATCTCGAAAAAACTTTAAATTCTTCGATATTTACTGCACAAAACAAAGTGCCGCTGTTTTTTTGATGTGAAAGGGCTTGTGGGGAGCACATTGCTGGATTGACGAA
>NZ_DJDT01000249.1 GCF_002432345.1 Pedobacter sp. UBA5917 | reverse complement strand
AATCGCCAATTTCAGCATTACCTGTTGTACCGTAACTGGCCCTTAATTTCAAGAAACTGATTGGTTTAACCTCTTTTAAAAAGCTTTCCTTGCTCAAGATCCAGGATGCCCCCAGTTGATAAAAATCGCCACCACTTTTGTTTAAACCAAAACGTGAGGAGTTTTCGTGTACAAAGGATGCAATAGCGAAATACTTACCTGCATAATTGTAATCAACCTGGCTTAAATATTTGCTGAAATTATATTCGTTGGTTCCTCCTGATGGATTGCTGATAATGTCGGTAGCAGTAGACATTACCGGGCGGCCGGCAGGTAAATTTTTTCCATTTAAATTGGCTTCATCATAATATGATTTTTCAGCTTCGCCAACAGCAAGAACTGTTAAATGGTTTTCGCCAAAGCTATTTTCATATTTTAATCTGTTCGAACTTAGCAGCCTGTTTTTGTAGGTTGTTGAGTTGTAAAGCGAGCCGTTGGTTGCACCGCCTTCTTTAGTACGTTTATCGTAGTAATCTACAGCAAAAGTGTTGTAAAATGTGGTTCTGTTATAACTGGAAAAAGTTAAATTCTTTACAATGTTATAATCTAAATTTACATCGGCACTTAAATTCAGGCTTCTTTGATAAGAAAGATTATATTGTGTAGAATGAAGAAAATTTTCTACATCCCGGCCTTTCCAAGTTGGTGTAACCCGAGGGTCAACCGGCGTTCCGTCTGCATTATAAGCAGGATCGAAAGGAAGGTTTAAATAGCCGTCTCCAAGTGTGTTGCTATTGGCATAGTTGTTTCTGGTAAATACCCCATTTAGCAATAAACTCACTTTTAGTTTTTTGGTTAACTGACTATTTAAATTTGCCCTCAGATTATAGGCATTTTTATCGTTATTGATTACGGTCCCCTGTTCTCTATAAAAGTTACCCGCGATGTAATACCTTGTTTTTTCAGTCCCGCCGGATGCAGAAAGGGTATAATTCTGTGTCATTCCATTTTGAGTAGCCAGGTCCCACCAGTTGGTATCATTTTTCAAAGCTGATGGATCCGGATTGGAAAATGTTTTCTGATAATCGTACAATTGCTGACTGTTCATCAATTTGAAATTACCGGTAGAAGGTGAATTAAAACCCACAACTGAACTGAATTCTATTTTTGCCTCGCCGGCTTTACCTGTTTTAGTGGTTACAATGATAACGCCACTACCTGCACGTGAGCCATATAAGCCGGTAGCCGCAGCATCTTTTAAAATCGTAATGGATTCTACATCATTCGGACTATAAGTAGCGCCTTCGGTTCCATAGGCACCAAGAATATTCCCATCTACAACCAGTAGTGGCGCTGTTCCTCCATTAATACTTCCGATGCCTCTTATGGTCATTTTAGGTGCAGAAGTTGGGTCTCCACTCCCTGAAGAAACCACTACGCCAGGAGCTTTACCCTGAATCATGGAAATTACATCGTTGGAGGCCACCCCTTTTAATTTTTCGGCAGAAATTACTGAAACAGAACTTGATAGTTCGCCCTGTTTTTTGGACGAATACCCTACAACAACTACATCGCTCAGGTTGTTGTTTTCTTCCTCCAAACTGATATTGATTGAAGTTCTGCCCTGAACAGGGATTTCTTGTGTTTTATAACCTACTGATTTAATGATTAAAATACCATCAGCAGGAACAGTGATTGCAAAATTACCAGATCCATCAGTTGAGGTACCGATACCCGGATTTGACTTTAGAGTAATGGTTGCCCCAGGAACCGGGCCTGATTTATCGGTTATCTTACCTTTGATGGTAATATCGGCAAAATAAGCGGGTTCCTCTGCCTTTATGCTTGTGTTGTGGTTTAGATGGACAAAGGCTTTACTTTCGTTAAGCCAAAATAAGCCAACTGCGCCAAAAATCAGTAAAGATTTGATCTTCATGTTTTGTTGTTTTTAAGTTAGTTGATAGGTTGTTGCGGGATAATTTAGATTTGCTTTTTTAAATCATAGGCCGATTACCATTTTGTTATACCATGGAAATTTCTGGTCGTTTTTTGCTCGTTTACTTTAAAAAAGGACATATAACGAAGTTGGTTAACCCTCAATGCCGCTCTTTCCAAATCTAATTTATGCTATTTGAGGTGCACAAAATCTTTAAACACAACGCAAACGTTTGATTATGAGCAAAGAAATGGATCGATTTTATAGCTCTTGCCACATGACAAATGGAACTTCGTACGAGAACATGCTTCTAATATTATTGAAACTATTTTTTAATAGCCAATAATCAGGAAAAACGTGTATAAGAAAATAGATGAATACCATTGGATAAAAAAACTAACAAACGTTTGCGTTAAGATTTTCAATAATGGCAGGACAAAAAGACCCACGACAATCAAATTCAATGAATAATTGCCAGGAGTTTTATAAAATTTAAACAAACACCAATAAATAGGCTAAAAGTGTTTAAGAATGAGAACTGATTTTTGAAATAATTTGAGAAAACACCCTATCCATGCTTTGATCAGGATTTTCTGTGTAGGTTTTGATAACAAGATCTGCTTTTACAGCTGGTTCGAATTTGGCGCTGATACCGGTAAAGTTCTTGATCAGGTTCAAACCTGCATTTTTATAAAGACCCTTTACATCTCTTTCTTTGCATATGGACAGTGGGCAGTCTAAAAATACCTCAAAATATCCTTCTCCAATAATTTCTGCGGCCAACAAACGGTTTTCTTCCAATGGGGTAATAAAAGAACAGATGGTAATCAGATTATTTTTTAACATCAGTTTGGCAATTTCTGCCGCCCGCCGGATGTTTTCTGTCCTATCTGCTTCGCTAAATCCCAGATGTTTATTAATACCCTCCCTAAGTATATCACCATCCAGGCTAACAGTATAAAAACCTTCTTCTTCGAGTTTCTCTTTCAACAGGGTAGAAATGGTTGTTTTCCCTGAGCCAGATAATCCAAAAATCCAGATTACTATGCCATTTTGCGGCAGGTTGGTTAAACCATTTCTTTTAGCGCTTAAGAGAGACATAATTGATGTTGTAGATGGGTTGAGGCAATAAACAAAAGCTAAAGATACCAGGCTAAATTTATATTCATAAATTAACTGTAAGAAAAGCAAAAAATCCTTAACATTTACTATAAAAGTAATTGCTAAGGATTGAAAGGAGAATAATTTATCCCTGCTAATTAACTGTACTACGTGGATTGCTTCTTTCGTTATTTGCCCCAACCTTGGTTAATTTATAGTTTAACGATAGATAAAAATAACGGGTAATGTTATTGTAGCGCACATCTTCTATCCTGCTGCTGTTCACAATCCTATCTATGCTGGTATTCTGGTTCAGGATATCAAAACCTTTCAAGCTTAACGTTACCCTGCGTTTCATCAGGTATTTGTTGATACCGGCATTAAGCAAAAAGTAATTGTTGTTAAATCCATCAGAACGGCCGGCAGAACCAATGTGATTAAGATCGGCCTCTACCCTTAAATCTTTTATAAATTCGTAGCTTAGGTTCAGCGTATTTTCGAGACTGAAATACTTATTGTTTATGGCCGATTCGGCAGTGTTATTTACCTTGGTATACCCTACGTAAGCATAAATACCTGCGTTAAATTTATCGTCGATATCGTAACTCCAGTTAATATTCGGCCCTATTTCGAACCTGTTGGTAATGTTTTTATCGCCGCTGATAAAGTTTGTCCGGTGTTCGGTAAAGAAGTTCGCACCATAATTCATCCTCAAACCTTTAAGTTTTGATGGCATCCCGAAATAGGTTCCGGCACGCAGATAATAGTTGCCGTTTACGTTGATGGGTTTTACCGTTTGGATACCATTGTTATAGGTAATATCGTTCCCGGTATCATCAAACGATAAATTATAAAGGAAATATCCATTCCAATAGCGGTTATTATCAGGACTAAAAGTATTGAAGTTTACCGATAGCCTATGGTTTTTCCTTGCTTCCAGATCCGGATTACCAATTCTTTGGTATAGCGGATTGGTATTGTTTTGCACAGGTTGCAAATCGGTAACGGAAGGTAAATTAACACTAGCCCGGTAATTGATGGCGATGGTTTGGTTGGCCTTATTCTTAAAATTAACCGTTAAACGCGGTAATAAATTATAGTACGATTTATCGATATTGCCAATATTGGCGCCTAGGTTATTGAACACATTGGCGTTTAACAAACTTTGCTGCGCATTCAATCCGAAATTATATGTCCAGTCTTTTCCTGTATATATAAAACCCAATCCGGCTGTTTGCAGGCTGTTATGGTTATCGAAAGTATTGGTTAATGATGGTACAATGGTTTCGTAACGATCGGTTGTTGGGTTATAATCAAAAGTGATCTGCTGTGCATCAACAATACTCCTTGTATAACCGTAGGCAAGATTGGCACTCCATTTCTGATTAAGCTGCCTCGCGTAATTTCCGTTAATGGTATAGGTTTTTGAAGCATTTTCCTGATTAGCCTGCTGATTGATATTGGTAACAGTGGTACCGCCATTTACATACTGATTGAGTAATGATTGGTTTAACCAATCAGAATTAAAGGTATTCTGTGTACCATTTAAACGCAGTGAAAATGATCCTTTTTTGTTTGCCAATCTTCTCAGTACAGTAAATTCACCAAATAACGAAGGGGTAAAGTTATGCTGGTTATAATACTGGCTTCCATCATTTGCTTTTCCCGTGGCATCAAAATTAGCATTGAAAGTACGGTTATTGATGTTGGTGGTATTGTTTAAAATCACATTGGGGCGCAGTACGATATCAGTTAGCGAATCGGGATGATATTCGGCCTTAAAATTAAAACGGTGCGCCTGGTTATCGCTGTTTCGGTTGGTATTATCCAAAGTACGCAGAATATCGCCCGAACTTAAATCCTGGATATTGGATAATTTATTGCCCAAACCAGAAGAGAAATAGGTAAAGTAACTACCGCTGATGGCCAGTTTATTGTTTTTGCCCCAGGAGTTGCTGTAGTTAACCCCACCGCTGTGCGTGGTATACAGACCAATGGCATTGTTATCAAAAACACCGCTACCACCAATGGTAGTTTTACCGTTGTTGTTATTGATAGAAAAACTTCCTCCGGCAGGCGGTGCAAAAATATTACCGATATTGCCACCGCTGAAACTGCTCAGGTCATCATAACCGAAACTGGCATCGTTGGTATTGTTGCTCATGCCCAAAACAGCAAACTGCAGGTTCTTATTAAAATGATTGGCACTTAAATAACTTCCGTATTTATCGGTTGTACCCCCGGCAAGGTTGGCATTACCGAACCAGCCTTTTTTCTTGTCTTCTTTGATGGTTAGGTTTAATACCTTTTCGCGCTGGCCATCGTCAATCCCTGTTGCTTTGGCTTCCTGTGTTTTGCTATCAATCAATTGTATTTTCGCTATGGCATCGGCAGGCAGATTTTTGGTTGCGGTTTTTGGATCGGTTCCAAAAAAGTCTTTACCATCAACGGTTAAGCGGGTAACCTTTTGGCCCTGCACCAAAATACTTCCATCCTTATCAACGGTTACACCCGGGAGTTTTTTCAAAAGGTCTTCAACCGCTGCATTGGGTCTGGTTTTATAGGCATCGGCATTAAATTCAATAGTATCCTTTTTCACGGTTGCTGTGGCATAACGACCGCTTACCGCAACATCTTTTAAGGCAATGGCATCTTCCTGCAACTTTAAAGCGCCAAGATTAATTGTTTTTCCATTAACAGTAATATTTTTGGTTACCGGGTTATAACCCATTGCCGAAATCCTGATTTTATAATCGCCATTGGCAACGGCATTGAAAGAAAATTCTCCGGCCTTATTGGTTACAACCCCAACTTTTTTGACCGAATCGGTTTTATTTGATAAGATGATCCCCACATATTCGATTGGCTGATCCGTTTTTCTATCAATAATTTTTCCATTTATATTACCCACCTGTTGTGCGAAGAGTTTCGTAGATATCAGGCACAACATGATCCATAAATAGGTTTTCATAGCTAAAAATTCGTTTATTCTAAATTTGTTCGATTAACCTTTTTTCGAGGTTTCAGCTATATGACACCAAAAAGTATAAAGTGTGACAGAAAAAATTGCTTTTTCTTCCGAAGTTTAGAAGAGGCTGTGGGAAAGGGTCAACTTCGGAAGTCTCAAAAGGCCTAAGCAAAGGCCGACTTTGGAAGTTGGAAAGCGCTTAATCGCATAATGGATACTGAAACAAG
>NZ_DJDT01000345.1 GCF_002432345.1 Pedobacter sp. UBA5917 | reverse complement strand
CTGCTGCACGCGCCAACCATATTGTTCTTCTACCATAAAACGGTCGAAGAGGACCATATCAGGGTTCAATTCCTTTAAAAAAGTATTAAAACTTTCGTCGTTTAGTTTGATTTCCTGTTCTACAACAGTTGAAGCACTAAAATCATAACTGAAATCGCTTTTTGAGGCTGCGGATGCAAAAATAACTCGGTAACCTTTTACCAGAAATAAATCAACCAATTGGATCATCCTCGTACCGGCCGCCGATGAGGTTGGTTCGGGCCAAACAAATCCAATAATCAACAATTTCTTTGTGCTCATGATTTAAAATTTATGCAAAATAAAGGCTTTTTAACTCACAATTTTAAAACCGTGCCGATTATTTCTAATTTTGCAGCTCAATTACAAAAGCACCAGATGTTAGGATTAAAATTATTGACAGACCCACGTTGGGCAAATATTGCAGAATCGAATTTAGAGGAAATTTTATCCGACCATGCCTGGTGCGAACAAAAAGCGGCAACAAATGCGATTACGCTGATTACCCAAAATTCCGAACATCAGGATTTGGTTGACGAATTAACAGCTATTGCCATTGAAGAAATGCAGCATTTTCAGATGGTGATCGAGATTATCAAAAAACGTGGTTATACGCTTAGCCGTGAGCGTAAAGATGATTACGTTGGCCGTTTGGTAAAATTTAGTAAGAAAGACGGAAGCCGCAACATGGCTTTTATCGATCGACTTTTATTTGCCGCGATGATAGAGGCGAGGAGCTGCGAACGTTTCAGGGTACTTTCGTTAAATATTAAGGATCAGGAACTGGCCAAATTTTATCACGAACTGATGGTTTCTGAAGCCGGCCATTATACTACTTTCTTAAATTTTGCCCGTAAATACAGTACTGATGTAGATGTTGACAAACGCTGGAAAGAATGGCTGGAATTTGAAGGCGAACTGATCCAGAGTTTTGGTACGAAAGAAGCGATTCACGGATAAATAGGTGAGATGTAGGATGTAAAATGGATAATGGTTTTTTACTCCCTGATCTTCGGACTTTCGGACCTCTGACTTTCGGATTTATAAATATTCCACAACCAGATTACAATGCCCTGGTAGCTATCGATTCCTTTTTTCTGGTTGTTCAGTTTTAAGAAACCATCAAAAGCGGCACCCATGTATCCGAACATATCGCCATTATATTTTTGCCAGAATTCTTTTTCGGTTTTAAAATCGGCTAAAATCTGTGGTGAGAGTTTTGCGTGCAGTATTTTATAATCATCAGGAGATTTGATCCTGATTTCAAATAAAATATAACGCAGCATTTCATAATTGGCAGAATATTGGTAATTCACATCAGGACTATTACTAGCGGTGAGGTAACCTATTAAGTTGGCTTCATCCTCATAAGCAATTCCGAGCTGATGGCCAATTTCGTGACAGCTTATATATGGTTTTACAAAATCGGGTATGTTCATATTCATATTGGCTTCGCCCGAAGGTGGTGCATAATAGCCTTCAATGCCGATTTTACTGATTAACCATGGATTTAGAACCGATTTTAAACAAGGGTTTGAGTACTGGAATACTTTATTTTTTTGCGACATAAGTGCATAAGTGGCCGCAGATTTCAATTCCAGGTCTTTAATCGTATAAGCCGGTACTTTACCCTGCTTCAATTTTAATGCATTGGTTTTATCAACAAAATAATTGCCGAGCACAACCAGTTCTTTAACACTGTATTTATCATTCCCTATGCCCAACTCCTTGCTTATGCTTGGCCGACTGTAATTTAAACCCCAAATAATTTTGAAAACGATATAAAGAATGAGGAAGAAGTTTAAAACCTGTAAGGGAATAACAATTCTATCCTGCTTTTTTAGTGATTTTCTTCTTTTAAAAAGGCTTATGATTTTGTAAAGCACAAAGCCGATAAGCAAAACATAAATGATATCGCCTATGGCAAAAGGAAAGATCGAAGATATAAATCTTAGGGCCGAAGATATATAAGGATAAAAACCTGTTGAGTAATATTTTTGGACAGGAACGGGGAAAAACCCAAAAATATAAATTAGGATAGCAAAGCTAACTAAAATGAGCGATTTGACTGATAATGAACGTGCTATCATTAACTATTTGTAGTGACCTCTTAGTGAATAAATGTTTAAAATATCGTCTACTACATCATAAACAATCCTATGTTCTTCGTTTATTCTTCTAGACCATTTTCCAGAAAGTTCGTATTTTAACATTTCTGGTTTACCAATTCCGTAAAAAGGATAAAGCAGCATATCTGCAAAAAGCACTTGTATCTTATTTTGAATTGCTTTATTTCCGGATTTTTTCCAAAATTGGAAATCAGCTATGGCTTTTTCATGTAATTCTATTTGCATACCCATTTTAACTAGTTAATTTGGGACGCGATAAAATGTTTTGAGATTAATTATGGATTATTTCCACATATTTTGAACATCAATTTTCAAACCGGGTTTACCGGACTTTCTTGATTTTTCTCCATCTAAAATCTTTTCAACAAATTCAGGATTGTATGGGCTCTTTTCAGATGTAAAATCAATTTTCAATGCCTTTATAAAAGCCTTTAAAGCTGCAAGTTGCTCTTTATTTTTAGGATGAACGATTAATGTTTCCATGATATTTCATTGTAATAAACAAATATAACGAATTTATCTGTCAAAAGTTAGGCGTTTTCCGATCTGATCAGTCGTGAATTTGCCATTTTGATAGGCTAAATTACCTGAAACAAAGGTATGTGTAATACTGGCCTGGAAAGTTTCACCATCAAAAGGACTCCAGCCGCATTTATAAAAATTATTGAGTTTGGTTACTTTCCACGGGTCTTTCAAATCAACCAAAACCAGGTCGGCCCAGTACCCTTCGCGGATAAAACCACGTTTTTCGATATCGAAACAGATGGCCAGGTTATGTGCTGTTTTTTCAACAATCCGCTCTAAGGAAATTTTCCCCTGCAAATGCATTTCCAATAAAACCGGCAGTGCATGCTGAACCAAAGGTCCACCTGATGGGGCCTGCGAATAGGGCTGTTGCTTTTCTGCTAAAGTATGTGGCGCATGGTCGGTTGCAATTACATCGATATAGTTTTCAAGTACGCCATTTAATACCCCATTTTGATCGGCCCCGGTTTTTACAGCAGGGTTCCATTTAATAAAGTTGCCTTTTGTAGCATAATCTTTATCATTAAACCAAAGGTGGTGTACACAGGCTTCGGCCGTGATTTTTTTATCTTTTAAAGGTGTAATGTTATCAAATAATGCAATTTCTCTAGCGGTAGAAATGTGTAGGATATGCAAACGCGTTTTGTAGGCTTTCGCCAGCTCCACTGCGAGTGATGATGATTTATAACAAGCCTCTGCACTGCGGATTAAAGGATGCATATCTATGGTAAGATCTTCGCCGTATTTGGCTTTAAATTCGGCCAGGTTATGGCGGATAGTTGCTTCATCTTCGCAATGTGTGGCCACCAAAATTGGTGCTTTGCTGAAAATGTTTTCTAAAGTCTTTTCGTTATCAACAAGCATATTTCCTGTTGATGAACCCATAAAAACCTTAATACCACAAACATTTTTAGGGTCGGTTTTTAAAACCTCCTCAATATTATCATTACTGGCACCCATGTAAAATGAGTAATTGGCAAGCGAGGTTTGTGCCGCAATTTCATATTTATCGGCCAGTAAATCCTGGGTTAGGGTATTGGGTACAGTGTTGGGCATTTCCATAAAAGAGGTAATCCCTCCGGCCACTGCGGCCATGCTTTCGGTAAAAATATCGGCTTTGTGGGTTAAACCCGGTTCACGGAAATGCACCTGATCATCAATCATTCCCGGTAAAAGGTATTGTCCTTCGGCGTTTATTTCTTTAGCGTCAGGTGCAGATAAATTTTGGCCTATTTTGGCAATCAATCCGTCTTTTATCAATACATCGGCTACAATTTTCTGTCCTTCGTTTACAATTGTAGCAGCTTTTATCAGGTAAGTATTCATGGTTTCAAAGGTAAAAATAGATTTGAGAAGTTAGATATGAGATTTGAGAAAATTAGCGCAGTACTGTTTCTGTAAGTCGAATAAAACTCCCTCAAAAATCCTGTAAATAGGGGCTTTGAAATTGCGTATGGTTCAAACCTTCTGCCTTATACCTTCAAACCCTCAACCTTAATCACTATCTTTGTGCGCTATGGCAAAATCGTTCGAAGAATTTAAGTTAAACAGGCAAATTTTAAATGCAGTTGCCGATGCAGGTTATACCGTTGCCACACCGATACAGGAAAAAGCAATTGCGCCAGTATTATCTGGTCAGGATATTTTTGGTATCGCAGAAACCGGTACGGGAAAAACAGCTGCTTTTGTTCTGCCGATTTTAATGCAGTTGAAATACGCACAGGGTGAAAGTCCGAGGGCATTGATTTTGTCGCCAACGCGAGAACTGGCCATGCAGATTGCCGAGCAGGTAAAATTATTTTCTACTTATACCGATCTGCGCTCCCTGGTAATTTTTGGTGGAATTGGCCCCAAAACACAGAAAGAACAGATTTCAAAAGGTGTTGATATTTTAATTGCTACACCCGGAAGGTTCCTTGATTTATATTTATCGGGCGATATCAATACGCAAAGCTTAAAGTTTTTGGTGCTTGATGAAGCAGATAAAATGATGGATATGGGTTTTATCGGTTCAATTCACCGTATTCTGGAGATTGTTCCACGTAAACGCCAGAATTTATTGTTCTCGGCAACGATGAGCGATCTGGTTCAGAAAATTGCTGGCGATTTCCTGAAAAATCCGGTTGTAATAGAAGCTTCCCAACAGGCAACACCGGCTGCAAACGTAACACAGGCTTTATATCATGTTCCTAATTTTAAAACTAAGATTAACCTGTTGCAGCATTTATTGAAAAATGATGAAACTTTTAACCGCCTGATTATCTTCTGTAAAACGAAAACCGTTGCCGATAATATTTTCAGTTTTATCGAACGCAGGTATGGTGCAGAAAATGTACGTGTAATACATGCCAATAAAGGACAGAACACAAGAATAAACTCTATTAATAGCTTTAAGGAAGGCAATATCCGTGTTTTAGTAGCTACTGATGTGGCGAGCAGGGGTATTGATGTGAGTGATGTAAGCCACGTGATTAATTTCGATGTACCGATTATTATCGAGGATTATGTGCATAGGATTGGACGTACGGGAAGGGCCTTTGCCAAAGGTGATGCCATTACTTTTGCCACTGAAGGTGAAAAATACTATATCCGTAAAATCGAAAAGCTGATCCGTCAGCAGATTCCGGTTGCCGAAATTCCAGAAGGTGTTTTTATCGAAGCTACCCCTTACGAAGAGCGCCAGCATATTGCCAAAGAAATTGATATGCAGAAACGTAAGGAAGATCCTGATTTTAAAGGGGCTTTCCACGAGAAAAAACATGCCGCTGCTATCGAGAAAAAAGCAAGGGATAAAGCAAAGGCAAAGGCCGGCAAGGAAGTTAAGAGTTTTAAAAAGGGTAAAAGATTCGACAAGAAAAAGTAATGAAGCTTAGAATTACACCTTTAAATATTATCACTGCACTTGCATTTGCGTTTTTGATGTCGAGCATTCTTCAAACCAAGCCTGCCGGACAGCATTTTGATATGAGTGCTTTCTATAAATTTATTCTGGGCAGCCTCATCCTTGTAACCTTTATAACCGATCTGATTTTCCGGTTTACTTTAAAGGATATCAAACGGATCTGGATAATAGAACTGATATTTATTGTAATCGCTGCTGTGCTGATGGTCATTTTGCAAAAACTCGCGTAATTAAACGGTCAAAATATTCCGCCGGTGCTAATCTGTGTAATCCTTTAATCTGTGTAATCAATTTAATTTAATCATCTTTGCGTCCGTTAAAATAAACTGATAATCTGAGTAACCTTTTAATCGGTGTAATCAAACTAAAAAAATGAGAAAAGCAGAAATAAAAATAACTGTTGAGTTAGACGATAATAACATGCCAGAGAACATTCTTTGGGAAAGTACCGATGCCAAAACAACAGATAAAGTTCCGGTGAAATCGATGTTCCTTGCGCTTTGGGATCATAATTACAAAAATTCAATGCGTATCGATCTTTGGACAAAAGATATGCCTGTTGATGAAATGAAACGTTTTTTCTACGAAACCCTGCAAACCATGGGCGATAGTTTCCTAAAAGCCACAAATGAAACCCTTATTGTTGAAGATTTACGCGATTATTGCGCACACTTTGCCGATAAAATGGGCATTATTGAAGGACAGTAGGTTGGTTAATCGGTTAATTGTTCAAATCGGTTAATTGAGGTTAGGTGCTTAAAGCAAAATACCCCATTTCTTGAGCTGTTGTTAACACGCAAGCAATGATTGCTAGTGTCTAACCGAAAAACTCCTGCGATCCGTCATCCTGAACTTGTTTCAGGATCTAATTTTGTCTACTAAGTAATTGTTGAGGTGCAGCTGACTATAAACTAAGAACTATTTTATTTGTCATTCAAAAATACTTGTTAATTTCGCCATTAAATAATGAAGAGTTGATTGTTCATTAATCCGTGTAATCTCTAAATCTGTGTAATCACTTATAAAATGTTAGTAGTAAAAAAAGTCAATGCTTATATAGGCCTAATTTTGGCAACTGTTGCCATTACCATTGCACCGATGCTAAAAGTTCCTTTTAAGGGCAATTGGAATCTGTATCAGGCAGATCCGCGTTTGCTTTATATCTCGTTAGCCATTGTAGCTTTAACTACACTGTTTCTTTTTGTACGTGCTTTAAGTGTATTTAGGATCATGGCTTTCGTTACCTTAATTTGGAGTGCTATAATGGCTGCTGCCGTTTGGTTTAAGGTAAATAACTACTTCGGATCGAAATTTTTTGATAAAGTATTATCTAAAACGATTCATTTCCAATGGGGATGGATTGTATTGCTGGTAGCCGTTATTTTATTGGTTTCGAGTGTTAAAAAGGAACAGTTAGAAGTAAAATAAATTATTTTAGTTCTAACTGTTGAGTGCTGTTTTTGTTTGCTTAGATCAATTAATTGGTTTTACGTTGCTCAGATTTTTACATTGTAGCTATATTATATTTAACGAAGTTAGTGTTTGTTTGCCCAATATGCCATCAACCACTAAACCTTCGATATTTTGATAGTTAGTAACTGCTTTAGCCGTTTCTGTATCATATATATCGTTTATAACGCCATGATATAAGTTAATTTCGGCCAATTTTTCTTTTGCTGCTCGCACTATCACATTCTTCATTAGCGGCTTGGTAACATAGAAGTTTTTTGTTGGCAAGTTATAATCAAAATGGAAAACTGGATTAACCTCATAGTCAATATTATTGATTAAAAGTCCAAACTCCCATTGCCTGTCTGCTATCTTGCTTTTGCAAACGCCGTCTTTTGAGCTTTTTGCTTCAATTGTACCACCTGCACCATCACTGAATACAATATGCCCAATGGCTATTCCCTTATAGCCTGGTGACCTTAAAAGAATTGCGCCATAAGTTTGCGCAGCTTCGCTGATACTTATCTGTTTGCAAAATTTGGCAACATCTTTGGCCCAATAGCCCGTATAGGCCTCATTACCCCGAATGCCAACTTTTATTTTAGCCACTTGGTATACTACCCAACTTATAAATTCTGCACAATCCCAAGCACCCTTATAATTAGGGTTATCAAATGGAACTTTTGCGCCATACACATATTTTTCTCCAATGTGTTTTTGCGCTGATTCTAAAAACTGTTTTCCTGTAGCCATAGTGTTAATTTTTATTGTTTAGAAGATTTAGTTAGTTCTCTATACATATTATGGATTGCTTTTATCTGGTTTAACCACATTTTTTACAATATCAAAGGCGTAGCAGAATTTAAAGCCAAATGTGGTTACCGTTTTATTGCGAAAAATATTGGAATCTGTTAAGTCAAATGATTGTTGAGGTGCGTTATTGATCAGGAAAGGTTTATTGTTTGCCTGGTATTCGTTTACAAACCAATCTTTGGGCTGGTTAACGCTAAACCATTCTACCGTTCCCATTATTAAAAAATCGGCGGCAAATTTATACCCTATACCAACTCCAAAATCAAGGGCATTAAAAAAAGGCTGGGCATCAGTGGCTTTCGATAGTGTTAGTGGGTTAATAAAGGTTGATATTGATATGCCATGTGGCACCGTTTTGGTACTCCCGTCCGACTGATAGAAAGTTCGAAAGTATGGCGTATAAACAATGCCAAAATTTAAACTGGTTTTTATTCGCTGACCTTTTTCAATTAATACACTATTATTGGTTTTATTGATTGCCGGATTTTGATAAAGTACAGTGGGTATATAATTGGCACCAACACCCACTATAAAATTGATACGTTGAGTAATATCTTCCGCATTTTTCTTTGCTGGCTGACCATATGCATTTCCAACAGATATTAAACCTGTAACTAAGAATAGCAATACCTTGCCGATTCTTATCGTTTTTAAAACTTTGTTCATAATATTATCTCCTTTTTAATAGTTTGTAAGTAATTTTTAACATGTTTGCTTGTTGGGATTTGTGGTTGTTTTCTGCTTCGATATTGATATAAGGGATATTATTTTTACTGGAATAAACCGATAGGGAGCCATCATCGGTGGGATTGTCATTTTGTAACACTACATTTTCGTTAAGCGCTTTCAGGTAATCGAAATCTTTTGATTCTGTTACCAGAAAAAAATCATCAGGATCTTTTCCCTGCGCCCTGAAAACTTCTTTAGCTTCTTTGTGATATTTATTGGGTTTAATGTAATCGGTTATCGAAAGCGGTGCCCCATCAGTATTGTTATGGATTGAAACAATGTATTTACTTGGATTTCGGGTGGTAAATGCCTTTAAAAGATTATCGGAAAAAGCTTTGATTTGTGTGGTTACCTCCGAAGGAAAGGTAGCTGTTCAATCATTATATTTTTCTAAAGTTGCCTTAATCCCTATTTGAGAAAAAATACGGTTTGGATCGAATAGATAATTTTTATTGTCTACCCTACATGTCAGTGTACGCAAATTTTGCTGATGGATTTCAAACAGATTAAAGTTTATTTCTTTCGGTAAGCTGTTGAAAGCATCAATTGCAGTATTTTCATTATCATGCAATGATATCAATGTTGCAATACCATTATTCTGCTTGTATTTTACCTTGCAGGCATTGGTTCCCAACAGAAAAGGAATGTCTGTTTTTAAAGTAAATGATACTGTTATCAATGCAGCATTTACAAGCAGAGCGATAATCATGATGTTTTTCATCTTGTTATAAATTAGAGTGTCAATAATTAGTACCCAACCATACTGTTTTGTATGCCTTGGCTTACATATAGCTCAAATTTAAGCGGCGATTATTGATCAATAAGGTTAATTGAGTGAGCTGTGGTTTTTTGAGGATAGAATGTAGGTTCTACTGTGTAAACTGTTGTATTAATCATACTCTACACTGAAAGTAATACGCTTCGCAGCTGTAAACCTATGCTTCACACATTTATAGGTTTAATTATTCTTTTTCTGTTTATCTTTATTTTAATGCCTCTCTTGGTTTTTGTATGAATTTTATGAAAAACAGATCTTTCCGATTGTTGATCCTTTTAAGCCTGGTGTTTATGGGTAAGTCCTTAGTACTTGCACAGGGAAGAATTAAACTGATAGATATTACAGAACAGGGCAAAAGTATCAGCCTTTTAAATCAGGCCGATTATGCCCTTTCGGAAAGGCGCTGTAAAACGTTGGCAGATGTACAGCACTTGGATTGGCATTTGTTGAATGATAGTGTTACGGCAAAAAAAGAGTTTGAATTTAGTGTGCTGCAATATTGGATACATTTTAGCACCCATAGTGCTTTTACAAGAGATAGCACTTTACTGTTAAAGTTCGACAGTAAAATGCAGCATACCCAACTGTTTGAGCGGATAGGGGATAAACTGGTTTTGATCGGGCAGACAGGTTTCGGCTCGAAAACCTCAGCGCTATCAATCGCAAACGATTATTGGCGCATATATCTGCCATTAAAATCACAAAAAACACAGGATTTTTATGTGCTGATCAAAAAACATCAATACAATATTGTACCGCAGTACCCAAAAATAGAAACTTATGATACTGCCTATCGCGAACTGAATAACGAGCTGATTTTATTTCCCCTAAGTTTTAAAAACATTAAACTATGGTTTGCCGGGTTTTATTTTACCGTATTCATTTATTGTTGTCTTAAGTTCTTTTTTCAACGTAAAAACATAGCCTATCTTTATTATGCCCTGGCTTCTATAGCCTGGTTTTTCAGGTATTCGCTACAGGCCGATGCCATTATTTTAGAAACAGACTGGCTGCCCAAGTTAAATAACAATTTTATATTTTATTTATCGTTTGTACCTCAGAATTTTTTTTACATTCTTTTTCTGGGTAAGTTTTTAAAAGCAAACGAGAATAAATACCTTAATATTTATTTAAAATGCTGTCTGTGGTTTTGGGGTTTTATGGTTGTTGTAATAGTTGTCCATTATTTTAGGCCAGAACTTACGCCAATTACCAAAACAATCTGGATTTACAATGCGCTACCTGTTTTAGTCCTTACGCTTTGGTTGGCTTACCATGCCAGGCCAAAACCCAATCAGGGGTATTTACGGTTTGCATTTTTAGGACTTTTAACCATATCCATTGCTCTGATTTTTAGCGTCGTGCCCAAATGGCTCAATATTGCCAATCTTCCGGCCTGGTACTACGCCGTTAACAGTTATGTAGACCTGGTAACATTGGCATTTGCCGTTGATGCGATTTTGTTTCTTACCGCACTGGCTTATAGCGATCGGCTTGATGAACTCGAACGGATCAACCTTAAAATAAAAAATGCAGAGAACGAGCACAAGATTTTAAGGCTGCAGATGAATCCACATTTTATTTTTAACTGTTTAAATTCTATTAATCTGTATATTGAGCAGAATAACAGTGAGTTGGCTTCCAGTTATCTTAGTAAATTTTCCCAATTGATGCGCTTATCCCTTTCGCACTCAAGGAAAGATAAAATTGTATTATCAGAGGAAATCAAAACCATAAAGCTGTACCTCGAAATGGAAACCATGCGCTTTAAAGGTAAACTGAAATATACTTTCGAAATTGATGATGATGTTGATACCGATTTTATAGAAATCCCCCCGATGTTGGTACAACCTTATATCGAAAATGCCATTTGGCATGGTTTGATGCATAAAAATGATGGTGGTGAAATCAGGATCAACATTTCCCAGGACTTTAAACAGCAAACTTTGCTGATAAGCATTAAGGACGATGGAATAGGCAGATTAAAAGCAGCAGAACTGAATAGTAAGGATGTTGAAAAGGAAAAATCGTATGGAACATTGATTACCGGCGAGCGTATCGCTAATTTTAATAAGGAATTTAATACAAACACGCAGATCAGGATCGAAGACCTCTATGGCGAAAACAATGAAGCTAATGGGACCATGGTTTTAATCAGTATCCACTTAATCTAAAAACAAGCTTGAAGTATAACATCAATTAAAATAAATGAAACAATTAAATCTAAAATATGAAAACGCTCAATGTTGTAATTATAGATGATGAAGAAGATAGTATAAGCTTACTGCGCATACAGTTAAAAAAGCATTGCGCCCAGGTTGGCGTTATTTATTCGTTTAACAGCCCGATTAAAGCACTACAGGAAATAGAAGGATTAAATCCCGATCTTGTTTTTTTGGATATCGAGATGCCCGAGTTAAATGGTTTTCAGTTACTGGAGAGGTTAACACCGATAAAATTCAAGGTTGTTTTTACAACGGCATACAATGAATTTGCGATCAAAGCCTTTCGGTTTAGTGCGTTAGATTATCTGGTTAAACCTGTTGATGTAAACGATCTGGTTGAAGCCGTAAACAAGGCTGTAGTGAAAGATAGTATTTCTGATAAGCAATTAAACCATTTCCAAAGGCAAATGAATCTGGAACGCGTAAATAAAATTGCCGTAAGCTCACTTTCGGGAGTTGTTTTTATCAATGTAGACGATATTCTTTATGTTGAGGCCAGCAGCAATTATTCTATTTTGGTTTTGTTGGATGGCGAAAAGGTGATTATTTCGAAAACACTAAAAGATGTTCAGGAGATACTGGAAGACAGAAATTTCTTCAGGATACACCGTCAGTACATCATCAATTTAAATAAAGTTAAGTTTTTTAATAAGAACGATTGTTTGCTAACGCTCGAGAACAACAAACAATTGCAGGTAGCAAGGATCCAGAAAGATAAGCTGATTGAGAAATTCGGAGCGGTATGATGGTTAATCGGTTAACTGTTTAAATTGGTTAATTGATGCCAATCGCATTGCGCGAACTCCCTCGCGGTTGTCATCCTGAGCGGAGTCGAAGGATCTCCATTTTACAGTACTTTTTATCCTCTGACCATTAAGAAGTTAAGGTTATAGTGTTGTTTATTAGTTAACTGAAAATTGGTTCTTTCCATCATCCATCTTACATTTTCCATCATACATCTTCATAGCTTTCTCCTAAAACGGTCGCAATTGATTATTGTAATTTGATCATTGGTGATTGTTTTCAATTGCCGCTAAGCGCAAAACGCCGTCCGACAAACTCCCTCGCGATTGTCATCCTGAGCGGAGTCGAAGGATCTCCATTTTACAGTGTTTTTTATCCTCTGACCATTAAGAAGTTAAGAACATTAAGGTTTTAGTACTGTTAATTAGTTAACTAAAATTGGTTCTTTCCCTCATCCATTATACATTTTCCATCTTACATTTTCCATCATCCATCTTCGTAGCTTTCTCCTAAAACGGTCGCAATTGATTATTATAATTTGATCATTCTTTTAGGTGCCAATTGAGAACTGAAAACTGCCAGCTAACTATGCTGTTGCGAAGTTAATTTCCCCACCTCGTATCCTTTTGCTTTACACCTCGCCACAATTTCATCATGGGTTTTCTTTGGCATGGTTTGACTGCGGCTCATGATAAATAAAAACTTATGGTCGGGGTGACCGACTACGACATAAGAATAATCTTCAGCCAGTTCGATAATCCAATAATCAACTTTTATCGGCCAGATAAACTGTGCCTGTAACTCGCCACTATCGCCACTTTCTGAGGGGAACATTTTCGAATTTCTCGAATAAATTTTTTCGTCACCCGGCTTTTTGTAGGTGGTAAGCACATTGTAATAACCGTCTTTGTTTAAGGTGTACTTAGTGGTTGTTTCCCTGCTGCCCTTATCAAAAATCGTGGGAATAGAATATAACGAATACCACGTTCCGGCATATTTTTTTAAATCTATTTTAGCCACAGGACTATTTTTTTCCATAGGCAGGTAGCTTAAAAGAACAAAGAGAAGGGAGCAAATCGTTTTCATAATATCACTGGTTTTTGATATTATTTACGGATTTGAACCTATTGTGGTTTTGAAAATGTTAATCTATTGTAAAATAGTCGTCTGTAGCCTCCTCCAGGGGGATATAAATTCTTTCCCATTCATTTCCATCTACAATTTCCCAGGTATGGCCTTCGCCTGCAGTATCGTTGGCTATAAGCACAATGCCCGGTTCGATAATAAAGGTGTCGCCGTTACTAACCGTAAACTTCAATTTACCCTTTAAGGTGATCACATATTGACGGCGTGGTGCAGGGTGGGGGATTTTCTCCAAAGTGGTTACATCTGTTTGTGCAAAAAAATAATTTGCATTGATATGTTGCCGGATCGGGATTCTACCTATTTCGAACGAACATTTATCTCCTTCGATATTGATTAAACGGATGGCTTTTAAATGGTTTGGTGTTTCGGCTTGAGCTGTATTCATCTGCAAAAAAAATATATGATTTTAAAATTTTAATTCTGTTTGTCCCTGGTGGGTAACTTCCCGTTCGTGCTGTAGCAGCCACTGTTTACGCCATAATCCGCCGGCATAACCTACCAGCTTGCCATTGCTGCCAATTACCCTGTGGCAGGGCACCACAATGGCGATATTATTTTTTCCATTTGCTGCGGCAATTGCACGGATGGCCAATGGTTTATGCGCCGAAAATTTGGCGTAAGAAGTGGTTTCGCCATAAGGTATTGCCAACAAATTCTGCCACACTTCCTGTTGAAAATCGGTCCCTTTCTGTTTCATCGGGAAATCGAAATCGCGGAGCGTTCCGTTAAAATAATCTTTTAGCTGTTTGGCAACGTTTATGGTGAGTTTGTTTTCTGGTAAATCTGAGGTTTCTTTTTCTTCAAAAGTTACGGCATGCACAAATTCATCATCAGCCAGGATGGTTATTTTGCCAATAGGCGTTTCTATAACTGATGCGTAATCCATATTATTATTGCTTTAACCACAGATTTACACATGTGAACACAGATTTGTTGTGCATGTTGTTTTCTCCATATTTCTGTGTCCCAGTGGCCAATTAGATTATATACCATTTATGCCACTTCCAAAAAAACATTTGTGTTTATCTTTTTTATCTGTGTTTAAGATTCTCTCTGTGTTTTCTGTGTCTCCGTGGCTGAAAACCGTAAACAAAATTACAACAATACAACAATAAAGCCATCCAACAATAAAGCAATTATTTATCTTTGCGGTTATGCAATTGGCCAAAGAGGTTAAATATTTAATTCACAAAGAAGTATTGTTAGAGTGGCGCTCCAAATATACCATTAACGGTGTGTTGCTTTATGTGGTTTCTACTATTTTTACCTGTTACCTTTCTTTTGTGAGCCTTGGCGATAAATTAACCTGGAATGCACTCTTCTGGATCATTATGCTGTTTGCCTCGATCAACGGTGTTTCTAAAAGCTTTTTGCAGGAAACCAAAGGACAACAGCTTTACAGTTACATTTTGGCAAGTCCGGCTGCGGTTTTAATTTCCAAAACAGTTTACAACACACTCCTGATGCTGGTACTTACCACCATCGCATTGGGCTTTTATACCTTGGTTTTCGATTCTTTTACGCCACCCGATATGGTACTGTATTATGTGGCCGTGGTATTGGGAAGTATGAGTTTTTCTACCGTATTTACCATGGTTTCGGCCATTGCAAGCAAAGCCGGTAACGGCGGTATGTTAATGGCGATATTAAGTTTCCCGATCATTATTCCGGTGCTGATTCTGTTGATCAAATTGGCTAAAAATGCGGTTGATGGCCTGCCCTGGGAGAATAGCTACGATGAAATAGCGATGTTGCTGGTGGTGAACGTATTGATGGTGGCAACCTCTTTATTGTTATTTCCTTACCTTTGGAGGGACTAAATTGAATTAGAGAAGGATTGAATGATCGAATGATCGAATGGGAGAAGGATTGAATTAGAGAAGGATTGAATGATCGAATGGGAGAAGGATCGAATGGGAGAAGGATTGAATTAGAGAAGGATTGAATGATTGAATAAGAAAATGATGATATGAAAATCACATTCTCTCATTCAAAATTCACTCATTTAAAATTAAATATATATGCATAAAACCTGGTGGAAAATTTTAGGTTCAGGTCTGGTGATTTATACTGCGGTAGCAGGTTTGTTGCTGGGCGTGCCTCATTTACCTATTTTAAACGAAACAATCCGCAACCTGTATTTCCATGTTCCGATGTGGTTTGCCATGATCGTACTTTTTTCAATCTCTGTTTTTTACAGTGTTAAATCGTTGAGCAGTAAAAGCGAAATAGATGATATTAAAGCGGTAGAAAGTGTAAATGCAGGTATTATTTTTGGTGTTTTGGGTTTAATAACCGGCGCTATCTGGGCTAAATACACCTGGGGACAGTTTTGGAGCTTCGATCCCAAGCAAAATTTTGCAGCCATTTCCATTTTATTGTACTTTGCTTACCTTATTCTCCGTAATGCGATAGATGAGGAACAAAAAAGAGCAAAAATTTCGGCCATTTACAATATTTTTGCCTTTCCGATGATGGTGGTGCTGCTTTTTGTGCTGCCGCGTTTAAAAGATTCGCTGCATCCGGGCAATGGTGGTAACCCTGGTTTTAACAGTTACGATTTAGATAGCCGCATGCGTATGGTGTTTTACCCGGCATGTTTAGGCTGGATATTAATCGGCTATTGGGTGTATACCATCCGTTTCAGAATCCGTTCAATAGAAAACAAACAACAACATAACTAACATGAAGAAGATATTTTTCTCCCTAATATTATTGATGGCCACCATGCAGTTATTTGCACAGGATAATGGCGTAGAAATGGCTGATAGCCTTCGCAGCAGCGGAAAAATTTACGTTGTTGTAATCTGTATCGTAATTATACTTATTGGGCTACTTGCCTATCTTTTCTCGATCGATAAAAGATTGAAGAAAATCGAAAAGGAAAACCATATCGAAAAATAGTATCAAACGGACCGTTCACATCGCGATCCGGATTTAATTTTTAGAAAGTGATCAAATATTTTTTGATCACTTTTTTTATGCCATATTTTTTGGTTGAAATTTACAATATTCATAATTTTTATGCTGTTTTTGCTTTCTGTTTAATGAGTGTTGTAATAAAATGCCTTTGTGGATATTTTTTTTATAATTTTTTTCAGGTCTAAAAAGTCGAAATAAAACCTATAAAAATGGTCGTTTAAGCTAGTCGTTTAACTGGTATATCTATCTTTAAACACGTTTAAATATTGTTTTTGAACAGTTTACCCTAATCGGTACAAAAGCTGCCCCAGCTTTCAGATAGGGTGGTGTTAGCTGTACACTAAGTCTTTTTGTATTTGGATATGTGCGGTTTTTTTAGGCAATTTTGTACCGAAAACTTATTCAATATAAAAAATAAATAATGGCTAATCTAGCAGACGAGAACAAGTTCTTTGCAGATGTTTGTAAGAACTTTGACAGTGCGGCTCAATTCACCAATCATCCCGAAGGTTTATTGAACCAGATTAAAACATGTAATAGTGTATATCGTTTCCAGTTCCCAATACGCCGCGGAAACGGTTTTGAAGTAATCGACGCCTGGCGTGTTGAGCACTCTCACCACATGAGCCCTACAAAGGGCGGTATCCGTTACAGCGAAATGGTTAACGAAGATGAGGTAATGGCACTTGCGGCCCTAATGACCTACAAATGTGCTATCGTTAACGTTCCGTTTGGTGGTGCAAAAGGTGGTATCAAAATCAACACCAAACAATATAGTGTTGCTGAGCTTGAAACCATTA
Source organism: Pedobacter sp. UBA5917 (assembly GCF_002432345.1). Classification (GTDB taxonomy): domain Bacteria; phylum Bacteroidota; class Bacteroidia; order Sphingobacteriales; family Sphingobacteriaceae; genus Pedobacter. Next base: position 15,094 of record NZ_DJDT01000345.1, on the reverse strand, counting down.
CCCGTCGTTATACAACAGAATTAATTAAGAAAAACTTTATCGGTCCCGGCATTGATGTTCCTGCTCCTGATTATGGATCGGGCGAACGCGAAATGAGCTGGATTGCCGATACTTATATGACCATGAACCCGGGTCAGCTTGATGCTTTGGGTTGCGTTACCGGTAAACCGATTGCTTTGCATGGTATCCGTGGCCGTAAAGAGGCTACAGGCCGTGGTGTTGCTTACGCCGTACGCGAATGTGTAGAAGTTGCAGAAGATATGGCTAAAATCGGTTTTAAAGCCGGTTTAGGCGATAAAAGGGTAATTGTACAGGGATTGGGTAATGTAGGTTACCACTCTGCTAAATTCCTTGCGGAGTTTGGTGCTACCATTGTTGGTTTATGCGAATTTGAAGGAGCCATTTACAATGCCAATGGATTAAATGTGGATGAGGTTTTTGCACACCGTAAAAACACGGGTTCAATTTTAGATTTCCCAGGTGCTACAAGCTTCAAAAACTCTATGGAAGGTTTAGAGCAGGATTGCGATATCATCGTGCCGGCTGCTTTGGAAAACCAGTTTACCGAAGAGAATATCCGTAACATTAAAGCAAAAATTATTGCTGAAGGTGCAAACGGACCAACTACGCCAGAGGCTGAAGCTATTTTTACCGAAATGGGCGGTATCATTATCCCTGATATGTACTGTAATGCCGGTGGTGTAACCGTTTCTTATTTCGAGTGGTTGAAAAACCTTTCGCACGTAGCTTTCGGACGTATGGAAAACCGTTATGCGGCCAACTCAAACGCCAACTTAATTGCTACTTTAGAAAACCTTACCGGAAAAACCATCTTGCCTGAACACCGTTTAATGATTGTTAAAGGTGCATCGGAAATGGAATTGGTAAACTCTGGTTTGGAAGATACCATGATCCATTCTTATCACGAAATCCGCGAAACATTGATGACCAAACCGGGCACGCAGACTTTAAGAACTGCTGCTTTCGTAAACTCTATCGATAAAATTGCGGTTTCTTATATGAACCTGGGCGTTTGGCCATAAGCTTTTAATTTATCGTCCTGATCAAAAACTCCATGTTTGGTGGCTCACCAAACAAAAGGAGAAAAGAAAAAGGTAAACTAATAAAGCCCTGCAGAATTTAAAACTGCAGGGCTTTTTTATGCTTTCTCCCGCAGATTTCGGAGATCAGCGCATAGTTTTAAATCTCCGGTATTTACTACCTTTTTATTGAAATATCCAATGATGAACTCAGATTTAACGAACCATTTAACCCACCTCTTGATATTTTTACTAGCTCAATGAGGGAATTGATCTCTTTATTTGAAAATAATAATTCAGATTCAAGTTTGATTTGATCCTTACCTATACTTTTTGCCCTAACTTCAAGTTTGCTAAATGCTTTAAGGTTATTTGCAATTATTGGCATCGGAACTTGTTGGGTGAGTTTGTTAAAATCTACTTTAAGGTAGAAGAAATCATCTGAAGACTCTCTTTTAAGGTCGAACTTTGCATTTTGCAAAGTGCTGAACTGGATATTGCCATCATTGCTCTTGAAATGTAGTTGGTACAATGGAAAGATGGTTCTGCTGATTTTACCTGTAGATTGATCCAACGCGTTTGATGATTTAAGGTAATTGCTAAGCTCCCGGTTATTGGCACTCATATTAATTGAAATGGAAGGAATCTTCTTTTCCTGTATTATTTTTTTCTCAACCCGTTCAAAATCTTCATTGTATTCGTAACCTATAACAGTATCGGCCTGTTTTATAGTGTTTGCCCATTCAAAATCCACGTAATCCTTATAAAATCTTAGAAAGTTATATTTTGAAAGAAACGAAGGATTTGCAGTTTGATTTTTTTTGGTTAAATCTGTCTTAAATTTTCCGTTCAGCCACATGCATATGGTACTTTCCGTATTTAAAACACGGTGTTGTGGTTGAGGCGCCGGATCTATCAACTTATTTATAAACTCATTGCTGAAATTAATTTTCCCATCTGTAAAATTAATCTTGCTTAAATTTTCAGCATTTTGAAAAGATACGTGATCTGAAAGCCCCACCAGATCATTAAACTTACTGTCGCCAATTTTAACGGTGTTTTTCTGGTTCAGTATTTCTTTCAGAGCGGATTTTACCTTTTCTTTTCCGGGAGAAAAAGCTAAAGCAACAGTTGTTTTATTAAATAAGATGCAGAGCGTTGAATCTTTAGACTCAAAAAAACCAGCATCTATTTTAGTTAACTTCAAAAAATCATTTTTTGATATAAATTGGTTAAACGCTGAAGTGTCTGCTATTTCAAAACTCGAAAACAGGGTAGTTTTAGCCTTACCTTTTAAAGTGTAGATGTAAATATTTGCTGGAATTTTCAATCCCGTATTTAAACCATCTATCTTTTCCTTAATCCCTTTTTTGTCGAGTCCTGAATATTGATCTGGATGTTTTACATAACTTAACGCAAGTGTTTTATATAGTCCGTCAACATTTATTTTTAATACGGCATTGGCAGAAGCGGGGATTGAGATATTGCTTGCGCGGATTTGTCTTAATTTAAAAAAGCCGAAATAGCAAATAAGCAGCAATATTACTATCGCTGCCGTTATTTTTAAGAATTTTTTCATTTTGATTGGTTCATTCGTTCATTGGTCATTTGTTCATTGGTTTGCAAACTGCCAACTGAAAACTGCCAACTGGCTCACTGGTTATTCGTTATTGGTCATTGAAAATTGATTTTTGGTCATTGCAACATTCCAACCTTTAAACTTTACAACATTTAATTGGTTAGGTTCTCCAAACTAAAAACTCCCAACTCCGAACTATTTCGCTGCATTCTCAATTAACGAAAACAGGTATTTCAGTGCATTTTCATGTCCGTTAGGAATTTCTGCACTAATGTCAGCTGAAACCAATCTGCCTTTTATCGGGTTCGATTTCATGTACACATTGCCCATTTTTTCTAAGGTGCTGTTAAACTTTTTGGCTGTTTCTACACCACCGATTTCCGAATCCGGAACTTTGCCCACAAGGTTTTTGGCATTGAATAAAAAGCTGAAGTTGTTTTTGCTCAACAGGTCTTTATGTAATTTGCTGATTTTGTTATTTTGCTGATTGCTGTTAATGCTTTGCATTTCACTGAGCGAATTTCCAAAAAATACAATTCCATCTTTGATCATGAAATAAATATCGATCGGACTTTTCTTCTCCTGTATTTTATAAATGTTATTCTCAACCGTTACCATGTTTTTATGGATACCGTATTTAATCAGTTTGTTGATCAAGCGGTGATCATCAGAAGAAAACATTAAAAGGAAATCGGGCAGGGTTTCATTTTTGGTTTTTGTTACCTCCTTCTGCTTGTAATCGTCGTCGTATTCGTAAGTTGTGTAGGTAACTTCCTTGCTTTTTAATCCATTAATTACGAATAAGGCATCACCTTTAATTACCTTGCTCACTGCTTCCTCATCCAATAAAAGTGAAAACAGATCAGAACCAAGTTCAATTTCCTCGTCCATTCTGGCGCCCATAAAAGATCCGTAGGTTTGTTTTAAAAACTTAGGGAATTCTTCCAGATAAGCTTTGGTATCTATCGAATAACTCATAAAACCAAGTGCTTTCTCGCTGTTAACATATTTCAGGAAGTTTTTATTCAACTTTCTGTTCATGATTTTTTTATAAGAATCGGCCTGATCCTGGGCCAGTTCCAAACCAGTAGAAATACGGAAACTTTTGTTATCCATAAAAAGTTTGGCATTTAAGCTTCCATAACCTTTCATAAGTCCTGCTTTGCCATAAGTGCCAAATTCGGGTGCAACGGAGTTGTAAACATCTTGTAAGCTCGAAACCCAAAGCTCGGCAATGGCTTTGTTATCCAAACTTGCCGTGTAAGATTTATTGTTCTCTATTGATTCGTAGGTACCGTTGAAAATCTGATCCGCCTGTGCTTTCATCCAGGTAAAAGCCAGTCTTTTTTTCTTTAAATCCTGCTCTGCCCGTTCCTGTTGATACGCATCGTATTGTTCATCAACAAGACCACGAACAGGTGTCATTCCGGTACTATCGCTTGCAGCTTCGGGGTAAATAATCTCATACTCCTGATTTTTTGCTTTTTTAGCTGTTTTCTTTTTACGGCTTTTTTTCGTTGCAACCGCTTTTTTGGTATTCTTTTTTACTGTCGGTTTTTTCTGGACTTTCGCTTTTGCAATAGCCGGGGCAGCAGCTTCCTCAACCATAGGCTCAGCTGTAACCGCAACTGTAGAATCTGCTAATAATGTAACGCCATCTGCTGCCAGTGCATCTTCACTTTGGAATCTGATATCTTTTATGCCATAACGGGCTGATTTTGCCGAATCGGCAAAAAATGATCCTCTGATGCTTCCTGTTACAAAATAGAGCATATTGTTGTTCCATTTGATAATGCTGGTACTATCAGGCAGCACCATGGTACGCGTATCGCCCTGTTGGGTAAACTTTTTCTCTTTGTTTTCAATCAGGCTTTCGAATTTTTTCGCATCCTTAATCGGGATCAAAAAGCAGTTGTAGGTAATACTGTCGCTTAGCTGGTTGAAATAATACATATTTTTCTCCAGGTTGATGCCAAAATCTTCGATACTGGTGAAGTTCTTATCTAATGATTTGGAGGTTTCTGTTAATAGTTTCTTCCCAACAAAAGATTCATTAAAATCTTTAACGAACATGAGCTTAAAAACATTGTCGCCTTTGATGGTAGCCACCGTGAAGGCATTTGAAGGAATCTTTTTAACTAAATCCTGTGCCTGCGCCAGGTTAAACGATAAAAAAAGAGAGATGGCAATTAGAATTTTTTTCATTGAGGGAGATTTTTTCTGGTAGTGATGATCTTATTTAGATAGTTGTATAGTATTCGATACGTTAATTTTTCCATTGATCAAATCAATGATGCTACTTTTTAACATCACAGCTTTTTTGGATTTTGACACATTTGATGCCGGATTGGTGCTACTTGTTACAAGGGATTCGAAACGGTAAATGCTGGTGTAGGTTGCACCGTTAAAAACAGCTTTATCTTTTGCCTTTAATTTATTGAATTCGGTTTTTGCGGTTCCAATGGCCTGATATTTCCGGTTAAAAGTTTTGGTAGCCCTGTTATATATATAGGAAGAGGTATTTGTTGCCTTAATTTTATGTTGGGCAAGAATGTTTTTGGTGATGTTATTGATATTCGAAACATCTTTAAACGAAAAGCTGATGGTAGCGATGTAATTGTTAAAATCGCTGCTGCTTTTTACGTTCGATATGCCTTCTGATTTTTTAAGATAGGCTACCGCTTCGTTCAGTTCCTCCTGTATTTTCTGTTTACTGGGTACTTTATATCCTTGTACACTATCCAATAGCATTACCGATGCCACCTTGGTTTTACTCTGGCTGAGGTTAATGGTTAATACCACATCGCCGGTTCCATCGTTTTTCATCGAAATTTCTTCAACTACTTCAAAACAGGAGCTTAAAATGGGGATCAGTACAATAAATAATAGCAGTTTATAAAGTTGTTTCAGGTTCATGTTGATAAGGTTAATCGTTTTACAAAAATGTAAAAAATGGAATGGAGATCTGATCGGCCAAACTTAATAATTTCAGCCCGGAATTTTGAGCCATTTAAGATATTCATAATAATGCTTGGTAAATTTTGTCATTCTTCCAAATACTGTGCCCCAAAAATCAGGTAATTGTCAATATAAAGACAAGAAAAATGTAAAAGAATGCTTGCTAAGCCTATTTTTCTATCTTTGTTGCCGGCTTTTACAATATACACAAACATGAAAAAAAGTGCAATCATTGGACTAATTACCATTGCTATTTCCGTAGGGATTTTATTTAGCTTAAATGCAAATACCGACACCTATTCTAATTTCAAACAGGCTACGCTTTCGGGGAAAGAAGAGCATGTAATGGGGTATTGGGTAAAATCAATGGGTACTTATTATGATGCTGTAAAAGATGCCAACCATTTTTCGTTCCACATGAAGGATGAAAAAGGTGAAGTGCGGGAAGTAATTTACGCAGGTACAAAGCCACAGGATTTTGAAAAATCAGAAAAACTGGTGCTTATCGGTAAGATGGACCAGGATAAATTCTACGCATCTAAGATTTTAATGAAATGCCCTTCTAAATATAACGATAACCTGGTAGAGGTTAACAAGGATGGCAAAGTAGAAGAAGTAAGTAAGGACGGCGGGAAAAAATATAACTAATTTATTTAATGGATATTCAATTTGTAGGCGAAACCCTGTTGCCAGGTAAAATCGGACAGTTTTTTATTGTTCTGGCATTTAGTGCATCATTACTATCAACCATATCGTATTTTTTTGCCAGTCGCGATAAAAATTTAGAAGAAAAATCCTGGAGAAACCTGGGGCGGATTGGATTCCTTGTCAACTTTGCCAGCATTATCGGCATCGGATCAATTTTATTCTACCTCGTTTTAAATCACTATAACGAATACAGTTACGTTTATTTCCACTCTTCAAAGTCATTACCTGTTTATTATATCATTTCGGCTTTTTGGGAAGGTCAGGAAGGTAGTTTTTGGTTATGGGCTTTTTGGCAGTCGTTTTTGGGCGCTTTACTGATCTGGAAAGCCAGAACATGGGAAAGTCCCGTAATGACGGTTGTAGCCTTTTCGCAGGTTTTTTTAACTTCCATGTTATTGGGGATTTCAATTTTCGGCGAACGTATCGGAAGTTCTCCGTTTATTCTGTTAAGAGATGCTGTTGATTTAAAAGCAATGGCTCCGGTGGTTTTTGCAAATCCGGAGAATTTTAAAGATTACCTCAAATTTATAACCGATGGTAGGGGATTAAATCCATTATTACAGAACTATTGGATGGTAATACACCCGCCAACGCTATTTTTGGGCTTTGCGAGTATGGTGGTGCCTTTTGCTTATGGAATTGCTGCCTTGTGGCAAAAAAGATATAAAGAATGGATTAAACCTGCTATGCCATGGACGCTTTTTGCGGTAATGGTTTTAGGAACAGGTATTATCATGGGTTCGTTCTGGGCATATGAAGCGCTAAACTTTGGCGGTTTCTGGGCATGGGATCCGGTTGAAAATGCATCATTAATTCCGTGGTTAACCTTAATCGGTGCCGTACACGTAATGATTGCTTATAAAAATACCGGTCATGCTTATTTTACCGCAATTGCCCTGGTGTTTTTAAGTTTCTTATTGGTGCTTTATGCATCTTTCTTAACCCGGAGCGGTATTTTGGGCGATACTTCGGTACACTCGTTCACTGATATGGGTATGTTCGGGCATTTGGTTTTGTATAATGTGGTATTTGCGGTTTTGGCTGTTGCCCTTATTGTGGTAAGATGGAAAGAACTGCCGATTACGACCAAGGATGAAGAAACCTACTCGCGCGAATTCTGGATGTTTATTGGTGCTTTGGTGGTAACCATTGCCTGTATCCAGGTAATTTTCTCTACTTCGGTACCGGTATTTAATAAAGCTTTCGGAACCAAATTTACCCCGCCGATTGATGCCGTTAAATATTACAACCAATGGCAGGCCCCGTTTGCTGTGTTAATTACCCTGATTTCAGGATTCTCACAATATTTAAAATATAAAAGAACAGATCCGCGGAAATTTTATAGCAGTTTGGTTTCAGCAATCATTTTTTCAGCGGTGTTAACAGCTGCGTTGGTATATGTAGCCGATATTTATACCAATACCATGTACATCCTGATTACTTTTAGTTGTTTATTTGCAGTACTTTCCAATGCAGCCATATTATATCAGGCTTTTGGTGGAAAAGCCAAACTGGCCGGATCAGCTATTGCGCATATCGGTTTTGCCTTTTTAATTTTAGGCGCTTTAATTTCTGCAGCTACCAACAAACCTTTATCCATTAATGCGAATAATTTTATTCCGGTAAAGGATTTTGAAAAAACGGAGAAACCGGGCGAAAACATCATGTTATACAAAAACGAGCCTAAAAAAATGGGCAAGTATACGGTAACTTATGTTAGCGATACCACAAAAGCGCCTAATACCATTTATACCCTTAACTTTAAAGTTTTGGATGAAGAAGGTAAGGTGAAGGAAGATTTCAACTTGCATCCGCACGTACAGGACAACGAGAAAATGGGACTTATTGCCTCTCCTGATACCAAGCACTACTTAACTTACGATGTGTACACCCACATTACCAGTGCGGCCATTAAAAAAGAATCTCATGATGACCACGATGGCCATTCGGATGATGAAAACTATAAAGCACCACGCATTGTAAAAGTTTCGGTAGGAGATACCATCCATACCACCAGTGGTATTATAACGGTTAAAGATCTGGACAGAAAACCTGTTGCTAAAGATTTAGCGCTTGCACAGGGCGATTATGCTGTGGGTTTACCTTTGGAAATTAATGCTGCAGGCAAAATTTACAATACTGAACCTATTTTCCTGATAAAAGGTAATAATACTTTCGATTTTGCACGTAAAGTAGACGAATTGGATCTTAAATTCCGTTTCTCTAGGGTTTTACCTGATGAGAAAAAAGTAGAACTCCAGATTTTTGAGAAACCTCAGCAGGCTAAAGATTGGGTAGTTTTCAAAGCGATTGAATTTCCTTTCATCAATTTATACTGGGCTGGTACGATTGTAATGGTTGTGGGTTTCTTGCTTTCAATTTTTAGAAGAAGAAAAGAGGCCAAAGTCGCATAAAATCATGAAAATCGTTTTATTAGGTTCTGGAAATGTTGCCACACACTTAGCCAAAGCTTTAAAAAGTAAAGGTAACGAAGTGGTGCAGGTATACAGCCCGAACCTGGTTAATGCAGATACATTGGCCCAATTGGTTGGGGCCCGTGCCATAAACGATTTAAAAGACGTAGAACTGCACGCTGATTTGTATATTATTTCTGTAAAAGACGATGCCATTGGAACAGTTGCAGCATCATTAAAAAATGTAAGCGGATTGGTGGTTCACACCTCTGGTACAACAGATATCAATGTAGTCGGCTCACAGGTAAAAAAAGCCGGTGTTTTTTATCCTTTGCAAACCTTTTCGAAAAGCAAGGATGTTTCATTCGATAATATTCCGCTTTGTATCGAAGCAAATGATAGCGATCAGTTGGCTGTTTTAAACGTTTTAGCTGCAAAAATGAGTAACCAGGTTTATGAACTGGATGGAGAGAAAAGAAAAGTATTGCACCTTGCTGCAGTATTTGCCTGTAATTTCCCCAACCACCTGTATGCTTTGGCCAATAAAATTTTGAATCAGAACGGTTTGGATTTCGGGATCATCAGGCCATTGATAGCCGAAACAGGCGATAAGGTAATGGGTAATTTGCCCGAAAACGTGCAGACAGGGCCAGCGGTGCGGGACGATGAAAGCACATTAAATAAGCATTTGAGCATGTTAAAAGATATGCCCGAACTGCATAACATTTATCAAATATTAAGCAATAGCATAAAATTAATGCAGAAATAGCATAATTACGGCTTTTGCTTGTTACTTTTGCAAAATAATTATGAGCATTTTTAAACTAAAAATAAATTTTGAAGAAGCAGATCACGAATCTATTGAATTACCAATAGCAGCTGGCGAATCTGTTTTAGATGTTTGTCTGGATAACGGAATCGAATTACAGCATAACTGTGGTGGCGTTTGCGGTTGCAGTACCTGCCATGTGTATGTAACTAAGGGCATGGATAATATCGAAGAGATTTCTGATAAGGAAGAAGATTTTATCGATCGTGCCGTTCGTCCGAAAATTACTTCCCGTTTAGGCTGCCAGTGTGTAGTAATTAATGGCGATATCGAAGTAACCATTCCGGATCAGTCTGGCTTTATGGGGCACTAATTAGTCGGGAGCCTAGAGTCTTTAGTCCTGAGTCGTGTGATCTTTGCAATTAACCGATTAACCAATTCAAACAATTAACCGATAACAAAACATGAACAACGATAAATTTGCCTTACCATTTTACTGGAACGATCATGAAGATATTGCAATGTCTTTATATGAGAAATTTGGCGATGACTTTACTGAAGCCAAAATATACCGTATCCGCTTTACCGAGCTTTTAGAGTGGGTATTATCTTTACCAAACTTTAAAGGTACACGCGAAGAAAGCAGTGAAGGCCATTTAGAGCAAATTCAATCTGCCTGGGTATACGAGTGGAGAGATAATCAGTAATTAGTTTTGAGTTGGGAGTGCTCAGTTTTGAGTCAACTCCAAACGCTCATCGCCAAAGCCTAAGCGCCAAACGAAATGTTCTTACAGAAGTTAAAAGAAATCACCACGTTCATTTTTGATGTAGATGGTGTACTTACCGATGGATCTGTTCAGGTTACTGATAACGGTCAATCGTTGCGCACTTTTAACATTAAAGATGGCTATGCCATGCAATTGGCGGTTAAAAGGGGATATAATATCTGTATCATATCAGGTGGCGATGGCATTGCCATGGGAAAACGTTTTTTTAACCTTGGTGTAACCGATGTCTTTTTGGGAACAGGCGATAAAGTAGCCATCTTTAACCAATATCTTCAGGATAAAAACATTACAGCAGGAGAAGTCCTTTACATGGGCGATGATATTCCTGACCTTAAAGTAATGAAATTGGTTGGCCTTCCAACCTGTCCGGCCGATGCCGTAGAAGAAATAAAGGCCATTTCTACCTTTATATCTCCTTACAACGGAGGAAAAACGGCGGTGCGCGATATTATCGAAAAGGTGATGAAAGTGCAGGGGAGATGGCATGATGAAAATCCGAACGCCGCTGATTCAGGGAAATAGACTTTTGGTTTACTGGTTCATTTGTCATTGGTTTACTGGAGAGGGTTAATCGGTTAACTGTTTAAATTGGTTAACTGTGGCGAAGCGCTGATTTCACATTCGTTCATTAGTAAAATTACTATTTCCTCGCGATTGTCATCCTGAGCGGAGTCGAAGGATCTACAACACTCATTTATTCTTCTATCTTCTTACTATTACTCTGTCTCGAGATAGATCTCTCCACTGCACTGCGTTTCGGTCGAGATAACGGAAGCCATCAGAATGACGCTCCCGTTATAAATATCCTTTTCCAAAATTTGCAATAAACCGGATTATATGCGAAATTTACATTGATAAATTAATCAATCGATTGATTAATTTATCAATGTAAAAAATATTAATTTCAATAATATGAGCACATACCTTGTACCCGTTGATTTTTCCAAAACAGCAGATCATGCTGCCAAATATGCCGCCAGGTTGAGTTTCGCGATGGAAAATGCAAAAATTATCCTGCTTAATGCTTACTACGTTTCCGAATACGAGAGTATTCTCCCAACGCCTGATATGGTGATCACAACCGACTCGCACATCGCCGACGAAATTACCAGAAGATTGGAAGCGCTGGAGAAACTAAAAACAAAAATGCTGGAGATCAACCCTCAGGCTGAAATAGAAGTTTATTTAACACGCGAAACTTTATTGAGGTCTATCATTGATAGGATAAACAGGGAGGAAATCGAATTGATTATTATCGGTAGCAACGGTAAAAAAGCCAGAGATGAAAGCGATATAGGTTCAAATGCCATTAAAATTTCCAAATCCAGTCCTGTGCCGGTTTTGGTTGTTCCGCCTAAAGCTGATTATCAATCGATCAGGAAAGCGATTCTAGCCTGCGATTTTAAAAAGGTTAGAGAAGTAATTCCGATGCATGCCTTAAAAAATATCCTGAGCAAACATGCGCTCGAACTTTTGGTGCTCAATATCAATTCCGGTCATACCATCGATTCGGAAGAGGAGCATTTTCTGCACGAAATGCTTAAAGATTTTTCTCCGGCCTACCATTACTCCGATCACCCGGATACGATAAAAGGCATTGTAAAATTTGCGAAAAGTGAAGAAGCACAACTGATTATCGCATTGCCGAAAAAATACAGCTTTTTCGAAAGTTTACTGCACGAAAGTGTATCGCAGAAATTAACCATTAAATCGCATGTGCCCGTACTGCTGCTGAAAGATTAACTGCAACAGGTAAGTTACATATCGGGATTAAACTTTACGTGCTTTCCGCGATCAAACCATTTCAATTTTCAACCAAAAAACAACAAGAACAACATGAAAAAATTAATGATGATCTGCGGATTAATGCTAGGAATAGCTGGTTTCGCTAACGCGCAACAAGGTGGTGGACAAGGTAGAATGATGATGAAACCTGAAGAAAGGGTAAAACAGTTAGACGAAAAATTAAAGCTTTCTGATGATCAAAAAACAAAGTTGACCGCTGTTTTTACCGAGCAGGCAGAAACCATGAAAAAAATGCGTGAAGAAATGCAGGGTGGTGGCGATAGAGATGCAATGAGAGAGAAAATGCAAAAAATGCGTGCTGATAATGATGCAAAAGTTACTGCAGTATTAACAGATGATCAGAAAAAAACTTACGAAACCTGGCAAAAAGAACAACGTGCCGAAATGGAAAAACGCAGACAAGGTGGTGGAAACAATTAATCTTGGTAAAATATCAAAATAAGAAAAGCGGCTTTATGCCGCTTTTCTTATTTTAGCAAAAAAAATAAAATATGCCTGTAAATTTCCCGCCCATCATTTTAGCATCTAAATCGCCGCGCAGGCAGGAACTTTTAACCCTTATGGGTCTAAATTTTAAAGTTGAATTAAAAGATGTGGATGAAAGTTATCCCGATGGCTTAAGTCCGGCCGAAATTGCAGTTTATATTTCGGAGCAGAAAGCCAAAGCTTTTACCGGTGATGGCGAAATTGTAATTACCGCGGATACCATTGTAGCTTTAAATGGAGAAATTTTGGGTAAACCGACCGATCGTGCACACGCACAGGAAATGTTGAAGAAGCTATCAGGTAGCAGGCATGAGGTTTTTACAGGTGTAACCATCGTTAAAGGAGATAAAAGCCATTCTTTTTACGATAGGACCGAAGTATACTGTAAAGCGGTTACAGGTGATGAAATTGATTTCTACATCGATAACTACAAACCTTTTGATAAGGCCGGCAGTTATGGCGTACAGGATTGGTGGGGAATTGTTGCGGTAGAACGCATAGAAGGTTCATACACCAATGTAATGGGGTTACCAACCGAGAAGCTTTATAACGAACTCTTAAAATTTATTTAAATCTCTTTGTGGAATTTTCTTAAGATTATCATCATCTAAGAAAACACACAAATGAAAACTAGAATTAACGAAGTTACTATAGCCGAACCCTGCACGCAAAACTGGGATGAAATGGAAAAAGGAGCAGGCTTTAATTTCTGTAAAGCCTGTAGTAAAAATGTAATTGACTTTTCGGGTTATACCAATGCCGAAATCATCCAGATACTGGCCAATTCGGGTTCTTCAGTATGTGGCCGTTTAAGCCAGAATCAATTAAATCAGCTTAATTATCATTTATCTGTTGTACCCACTACTAACAGAAACTGGATGAAATACCTTGGTGTGCTGGCCATCGGGATGAGCGTTTTTGTGATGGATGCAAAGGCCGAAAAGCTTAAAACACCTACCGAAATTACCAAAACTATCCACAGTAAAACCGACGATAAAAAACCGGTTGTACCAAAAAAAATATACGGTTATGTTATTGGGGCCGATAACAAAGCAGTTGCAGGCATAAGGTTAACCATCTTAGATACCAAATATGCTACCCTGACTGATAAAAACGGCCGCTACGAAATTGTTTTAGATGATAAGTTTGATGCCAGTAAGAATCAATTGGTAGTGGAGAGCATGCGTTATTCAGCATTTTTAACACTCGATTTTTCTAAAGAAAAACAAAACAATCTTCAGCTTAAAAAGGCCGAACCGATGATTATGGGTAAAATTGCGATTGCGCCAAAAAAGAAATAATCCTAAATTAATATACGCTAAACTCTCGATGATCCATCTGTTGATGGATCATTTTTTATATCAGGCTGGCCAGAACGCCCATTTTTAAATCGTAAGTAGAAAGTGTAAGCTGGTTTATTTTAGCCCTGCCCAAAACATAATTTGTAATTAGGGCTGCTATTACGATCATATCAACCCTTAATGGGATAATGCCCGGCATTTCCGACCTTTCTTTGTGTGTAGAATTCAATAATTTGCCTGCTATTTCTACATAATCATCAAAATTAAACTCGAAGATTTTAGTATTATTGATATCTGTTTTGAGGTTGTTTTTTCTGATGACTAGTTCGGCATAAGTTTCGAACGCCCCGGCCGAGCCGATCAGAACTTTAGGTTGGTGCTTTTCGCATATTTCGAAAAGATCGGTCAGTTGGTTTTGGATATGGAATAAAATGGCATTCTTATCGCCGTCATTTATGGGGTCTGATTTAAAGAACTGTTGCATCAAACGTGCTGCACCAATGTTATAACTTTTTTTCCAGATTAGTTTTTCCGCATCGCAGAGTATAAATTCGACACTTCCGCCACCGATATCCATAATCAGCGAAAGATCTGTAATCGCACCACTCAGTTTAACACCCTCATAAATTAATGCCGCTTCTGCATCCCCACTAATCGTTTCAATCGTTATTCCGGTCTGTTCTTTTACCGCGTCAACAAAATCATTCCCGTTTTCGGCACTGCGCACTGCTGATGTTGCGGTAGCCCTTATTTTATGGCCCTGGTATTTGGCAATGGTATTACTAAAATCTCTAAGGCAATTAATGCCCCTTTCAAACGCTGTAGCAATGATAATGTTATCGTTAATCCTTCCTTCCCCCAGCTTTACCGGAACATTGGTTTTATATAAAATTTTCAGCTCTTTTTCTGCCGTTTCGGCAATAAGCAGGTGGAAAGTATTGGTTCCAAGATCGATAACGGCAACGCGCATATTTTTTATTTTATTTTTTTTGGAAAGCGAGGCTTGTGGTCCTTCGTGTGCTGTTGTCCTGCTATCCATTAAATTTCGTTAATGTTCCTGCTAAATTAAGGTATGCCGACCGAAATATCATTCCTATCAGGTTTATTTTATCTGGGCCTGTGGTTTTTGGCAGGATAGCGAGTAGCTTAAAAGATTTGGCTATCGCCAGGTTTCCATAAATAGTAGCACAAACCCGAGTTAATAAACGGGATAGTAGCGGCAGCCTCCGATTTTTTCTATCGGAG
>NZ_DJDT01000267.1 GCF_002432345.1 Pedobacter sp. UBA5917 | reverse complement strand
ACCGCAAGGGTCGCCCCGACTATCGCCAATATTATTGGAGCATATAAATCAATTGTCTCAAACGCATGCCTGCAATTATTTAAATCGCATAACACAACAATGGGAAAGCTTTGGCAAAGAAATTATTACGAACGCATCATTCGTAATGAAAGAGCGTATCAGAACATTTCTAACTACATCATCAACAACCCCAGCAAATGGAACGAAGATAAATTCTATCTGTAAAACAAAAAATCCCCTTCCATTTATAGAAAGGGGATTTCATTTATTTCTTTTTGATAAAAGCCGTTACTGTAATCATCACCAGACCTAATCCGGAGGCAATCATATAATTATCGGCGTGATCGAGGTGATAAATCTTCGCAGCGGGCCCCGCTATAAACAACAGGATACCCAAAATTAAAAGCGCATTCTTCATCATTAAACCGGTAATCTGTGCAGCTCAATGTCATCAGGTGTAACAAAGATCAAAGGAACTTTTTCAACATCCACATAACTGCTATCCAAACCAAAACTCCGCTCCTCTGATAAACTTAATTTTTTAAGGATAAAGTAATAATCCATAATGGTGCGCTCGTAGAAACTTAGTTTCGTAAACTTAGATAAATGTTTTTCCAAAAGCACGAATCTGAAATCGCCGGCAATTTTATGTTTGTTTAACGAAGTATACTGACTGGTAATGTCGATTTCGCCATTTTTAACCAGCTCCTCAACCACTTTACGGTAAAGTAGGTTTACACGCTGCTCGATCCTGAAACCTAACCTAAAATCAATCCTGATCAATTTTCCGGGGATTAAAAACTCAACCTTATAATCCAAAGTATAAGGTTCGTCCATTACGTCAACGTGTACCAACCAATAAACATCGGCACGTTTTGGCTCTTTCTGGATAATCGAATAAATAATCTTCGATTCGATCTCTGTTTTAAAGTTTGCGCTGGTTAAATACACCAGTTGGGAAGAATATTTCGGAACCGATTCATCATTACTCAGTTCGCTTAAAATTTCATAATAATCTTCAATCTCAACATATTTTACAAAGCGGTTTTTAATCTTACGGGCTATAAACCAACTCCACATTACGGTAAATAATGCAGATCCGATCAATACCGTTAACCAACCCCCATCAGAGAATTTGTGCAGGTTACTGAAAAGGAAAGTACCTTCAATTAACACATATACCGAAATAAAAATGGCAATAAGATATTTAGGGAAACGCTTGCTCCTTAAATAAACACTCACCAAAATGGTGGTCATCAACATCGCAATGGTAATGGAAAGTCCGTAGGCCGCATCCATCTTCGAAGATTCTTTCCAGAAGAATACAATGCTACAACATCCCAGCCAAAGCATCCAGTTGATAGATGGCACATAAAGCTGTCCTTTTTGAACCGATGGATATACAATTTTTATCTTCGGCCAAAGGTTTAAACGCACAGCCTCTGAAATTAAGGTGAACGAACCGCTAATTAAAGCCTGACTGGCAATAACCGCAGCCATAGTGGCCAGAATCACCATCGGCACCTGGAAGTGACTCGATATAATCTGAAAGAAAGGATTCATTTTCGAACTTGGCACAAAAGTACCTTCGTTCTGCAAAATCCAAACACCCTGACCTAAATAATTCAAAATCAAGGTTACTTTTACAAAAATCCAGCTAATGCGAATATTGTTCCTCCCACAATGTCCCAAATCTGAATATAAAGCCTCAGCCCCGGTGGTACAGAGAAAAACACCACCCAAAATAACAAATGCCTTACTATTGGTGGCCAATAAATGTATTGCATAATAGGGGTTCAGCGCCTTTAATATGCTCAGGTCATTAACGATGAACAAAAGCCCGGCCACGCCCAAAACGGTAAACCAAACAAACATTACCGGACCAAAAAGTTTGCCTACCAGGTTGGTTCCAAATTGCTGGATGACGAAAAGTACCGTTAAAATGGCAATTACCACAGGAACTACCGGTATATCGAATTTGCTTGTAAGCCCTTCAATAGCCGATGTTACCGTAATACTCGGAGTAATTACCCCATCGGCCAAAAGCGCACAGCCACCTACTACCGCTGGTACGATTAGCCACTTTGCTTTTTTTCTTACCAGAGAAAATAATGAAAAAATGCCACCCTCACCCTTATTATCGGCCCTTAATGTAATGATAACGTATTTGATTGTGGTTTGTAAAGTTAAAGTCCAGATAATGCAGGAAAGTACCCCAAGCACAACATCCGTAGTAATTGATCCCGGATGTGCAACAACGCCTTCCCTAACGCCTAAAATGCTGGTAAAAATTGCGTTTAGTGTATATAAAGGTGATGTACCAATGTCACCGAACACAATTCCTAAACTAATTAGAACACCGCCGGCGGTTAACGCGTTGACATTTTTATGATTTGACACTTCGTTGATATTTTAGTGCGGCAAAAGTAAACTAACTATAACAATTTAACAACCAAAATATTGTGTATTTTTAACACTATGAAAATAAATTTTTATTGTTAAATTGTGTTAAATTATGGGTTTTAAACAAAATGTTTAATTTCTTTGTTTTAAATTAATACATTTGCTATAACAATTTGATGAAACTCTACGCTAAGATAACGTTACTCACAAAAATAGCATGCACATTGTGCATCGTATTGCTGTGCGGCGTAAATTCTTGGGCGCAACAAGCTGATAGCATTCACATTAGCTTAAAAAACAGAACCAAAAAAGTAGGCAAAATCCCCGAAATTAAAGCGAATATTACACCTTATAAGCCGCTTTACATGTCGATTGGCGGCTCAGGAATGTTCAACACTTACAGTACAACACCGAGAAATACAACGGTTGCACCTAAGGATAAATTGTTGAACATTGTGAAAATTTATCCTAATCCGGTAGAAGATCAGTTAAATATCATCTTATCCATCGGAAAAGACGGTACGCAGACTTCCATTAAAATCATCGATTTATTGGGGAACGAAGTAGCCACCTTGGCCAACGAACGTTTAAATGCTGGCGAGCAGACCAAAAGCTTCAATATTCCAAGCCGCATTAATCCGGGCATTTACTTTTTAAGGGTAATTGCAGGGTCAGAAAGCCAGGTAAAACGCATCTCGGTTTTATAACACCATTTTCTTTCCTATTTTTGATTAATTCGGGTTTGCTCCCGTTTATTTTTTCATATATCATATTCTCAAGAATGAAAATCATCGCCATTGGCAGAAATTATGCCGAACACGCAAAAGAACTGAACAACCCGGTTCCAACAACACCGGTTATTTTCCTCAAACCTGACACCGCTGTACTAAAAGACAATAAACCTTTTTACATTCCCGATTTTTCTGATGACGTACATTACGAACTGGAGGTGGTTTTAAAAATCTGTAAGGAAGGCAAACACATCGCCGAAAAGTTTGCTGCCAACTACTATGATGAAGTGGGTTTGGGCATCGATTTTACCGCGCGCGATATCCAGAGCAAACACAAGGAAAAAGGACTGCCATGGGAACTTGCCAAAGCTTTTGATAACTCGGCCCCTATCAGTACTTTCTCTCCAAAAAGCGATTTTGAAGATCTTTACAACTTAAATTTCGAATTAAAAGTGAATGGCGAAAGCCGCCAGGTGGGCCATACTAAAGACCTTTTATTCTCGTTCGAGAAGATAATCAGCTTTGTTTCCCACTACATCACCTTAAAAAAGGGGGATTTAATTTTTACCGGAACGCCACAAGGTGTTGGTAAAACAAACCGCGGCGACAAACTCGAAGCCTGGTTGGAAGGAAAGCAACTTTTAAATTTTGATGTAAAGTAACGAATGATTAAAAACACGATCCAGTACAAGTTAAGATTATCCCTTTCAGTTTGCCTTTTAATTGCTTCAACCTTCGTTCAGGCACAGCAGATTTTCAGTAACAATAAATATCCGATTACCGATTTCCGCCAGCCTTTAGATATTACCCCTCCTGCCCTGGCCGGTTCTTTTGGCGAAATACGTGGCAATCACTTTCACTCTGGGATCGATTTCAGGACGAATCAGCGCGAAGGTTACCCTGTTTATGCCGTTGCAGATGGCTATATCTCAAGGTTAAGGGTACAGAACAGCGGTTTCGGGCAGGCACTTTATATCAATCATCCCAATGGTTTTACTACGGTTTATGGACACCTGCAGCGTTTCGCGCCAAAAATTGCCAGCGTTGTTAAAAATCTCGAATACGAAAAAAAATCCTTCGAGATCGACGAATTTCCTGATGCTACCTTAATTCCGGTACATAAAGGTGAAATTATTGCCTGGTCGGGCAACCGCGGCAGTTCAGGAGGTCCGCATCTACATTTCGAAATCAGGGATACCAAAACAGAGGAAACGATTAATCCACAGTTTTTTGGGATTGTTATTCCCGATAATATCCCGCCTGTAATCCATGGTTTATATGTATATCGCCTAAACGGTAAAACTTTTAACGAGTTTACGCCCAAACAGGCCATCGCCATCAGCGGTGCAAACGGGCTTTATAAAACCGCCGCAGCGGTTATTTTAACAGGCGAAGTAGGTTTTGGCATCGTGGTAACCGACAGGCATAACGGTTTATCCGGAACCAACGGTGTTTACTCCATCCAGTTAGAAGTTGATGGCAAAATGGTTTATACCTCTGCATTGGAACGTTTTGCTTTTGAAGATAGCAAGGCCATTAATTCGCATATCGATTACCCTACTTATTTAAATACCAAAAGAAGCATCCAGAAAAGTTTTGTAGATCCGGGTAATCCGCTAAAGATTTACAGCAGTTTGGTTAACAGTGGCCGCATTAACTTTAACGATGGCGCACAACATCAGCTACGCTACATCATTACCGATTCGAAAGGGAATTCTGCTGTATTGCCTTTTACGGTAAATGCAGGTTCTGCGCCAATCGCCCCCACTATTGTACCTGCCGGAATCATTTATCCGTATAATAAGGTAAACGAATTTAATGCCGAAGATGTAAAAGTGGTTTTCCCGATGGGTACTTTGTACAGCGATTTAAATTTTACCTACAAAAAATTACCACGGCCAGCTGGCAATGCCTGGTCGGCAGTGCATCAGATCCATAACCGCTATACGCCTTTACATATTGGTTTCGATCTCTGGATTAAAGCTGATAATCTTCCTGAAAACCTGCGTAGCAAAGCCCTGATTGTAAATTCAAACGGATCATCACAGGGAGGAAGTTTCGATAACGGTTATGTTAAGGCTACGCCAAAAAATTTCGGAAGCTTTTATATTGCTACCGATACCATTGCGCCAAGGATTGTTCCGGTAAATATTTCAGAAGGCAAAAATATGGCCGGTTTATCGAAGATCTTTTTTAAGATCAGCGATAACCTATCAGGAATCAAAAGTTTTAATGGCTACATAGATGGTAAGTGGGCACTAATGGAGTTCGATACGAAAACAGCAACGCTTTGGCATAGTTTCGACGAAAGGACGATCGTGGGTAAACATACATTGGAACTTGTTGTGATAGATATGAAGGAGAATACGAGAAAATATAACGTCAATTTCTTCAGATAGTAACAGGATTTTTTGGATTATGGGATTTCATGATCAGGATGCCGTAAAAACTCATACTTTGAACGCAGAAATGTCATCTTTTAACATATCCTGAACAGTATAATAGATTAAACTGTTTAAATTGCATCCGTTAACAATTAACCGATTAAACAGTTTACCGATTAACCAATTTATATATGGCAGAGTTAAAAGAAGGTGATCAGGCACCGGCAATTACATCAAAAGATCAAAATGGGATCGAAGTTTCCTTAAACGATTACAAGGGCAAAACGGTTGTACTTTATTTTTATCCGAAAGATGATACCCCTGGCTGTACTGCAGAAGCCTGCGATTTCAGGGATAACTATCAGGGTTTACAGGCCAAGGGCATTGTAGTTTTGGGTGTAAGTGTTGATGATGAAAAATCGCACCATAAATTTGTAACCAAACACAGCTTACCATTTACATTGTTAGCTGATACCGATCAGAAAATTGTAAACGATTATGGCGTTTGGGCAGAAAAAAACATGTACGGCAAAAAATATATGGGTACCGTACGCACTACATTTATTATTGATGGCGAAGGTAAAATTGCCAACATCATCAAAAAGGTAGATACAAAAAACGCTACACAACAAGTACTCGATTTAATCAATAACTAATTATGATATAGCAGGTAAAATATTACCTTTGCTATGTAACAACAACCTCTTATTTTAATGAAACATACAATTAAAGAGCTAGAAGATATTGCCTCTCAGATCAGAAGAGATATCGTAAGAATGGTTCACGGATGTCAATCTGGTCACCCAGGCGCTTCGCTTGGATGTACGGATTTTTTTACCGCTTTATATTTTGAAGTGTTGAACCACAAAACAGATTTCACAATGGAAGGTGCCGGCGAAGATCTGTTTTTCCTTTCTAACGGACATATTTCTCCGGTTTGGTATAGTACGTTGGCTCACGCAGGTTACTTCGACAAAAGTGAACTGGCAACTTTCCGTAAACTGGATTCAAGATTACAGGGGCACCCTACCACTCACGAACACCTACCGGGTATCCGTATTGCTTCGGGTTCTTTAGGCCAGGGTTTATCTGTTGCTATCGGTGCCGCACTGGCAAAAAGATTAAACGGTGATAAATCTTACGTTTTTGCTTTATTGGGCGATGGAGAATTGCAGGAAGGACAAAACTGGGAAGCAGCAATGTTTGCTCCATTTAATAAAGTAGACCATTTAATCGCTTCTGTGGATTATAACGGACAGCAAATTGATGGTCCTACGAGTAAAGTTTTAGCTTTAGATGATTTACAGGCCAAATTCGAAGCTTTCGGATGGCACGTAATCAATACCGATGGTAACGATATGCAGGCTATTGTTGAAGGTTTACATTATGCTAAAACCCTAACAGGAAAAGGTAAACCGATCTTAAACTTAATGAGCACACAAATGGGTGCCGGTGTAGATTATATGATGGGTACGCATAAATGGCATGGTACAGCGCCAAATGATGAGCAGTTAGCTGCAGCTTTAGCGCAATTACCAGAAACTTTAGGGGATTACTAAACTAGATTGGAGATGATAGATAGGAGATTGGAGATAATTCATCGCTCAATCTTAATTCGAAAATCTGACCTAAAAAAATGTAATCCTGGATACTAAACTAGATTGGAGACGATAGATAGGAGATTTGAGACAAATTGTCGCCCGATCTCACATCTAAAAACTCATATCTCATATCTAAAACAAAATGAAAAAATATACATATACAGAAAAAAAAGATACACGTTCGGGTTTTGGTGCTGGCTTACATGAGGCTGGTAAGAAAAACGAAAATGTGGTTGCTTTATGCGCCGATTTAGTTGGATCGCTTAAAATGGATGCTTTTATTAAAGATTTCCCTGAGCGTTTTACACAGGTTGGTATCGCAGAGGCTAACATGATCGGTATTGCAGCAGGTATGACTATTGGTGGTAAAATTCCTTTTACAGGTACTTTCGCCAACTTTTCTACCGGCCGTGTTTACGATCAGATCCGCC